>JBAUUA010001331.1:0-4202 GCA_049582465.1 Bradyrhizobium sp.
CCGCAGGCGTGATGCGCCTGCCGTTTCCGAATTGAAAAACGCGGCGGCAACGCCGCGTTTTTTTATGCCTCGGCCGTTTTTTTGCTTCTGCTTCATAATGATTATGATTGGCGTCCTTCCTTCCGCCATGGCATGTTTTGCAGAGAGCGCGGGCTAAACCGCGCCTGAAGCGGCCGCCGCCTGAGCGCGCCGACAAAAAAGGGGAGGGGTGTCGATGCGTTTCGTCACGAAATTTGGCGTTGCCGGCGTGCTTGCGGTGCTCGCGTGGCCCGCGGTCTCGCTATCAGCCGAGATGCGCGGGGTGACGGCGACCGAAATCAAGATCGGGCAGACCATGCCTTACAGCGGGCCGGTCTCGGCGTTCGGCACGCTGGGCAAGGGCGAAGTCGCCTATTTCAAGATGCTCAACGAGCAGGGCGGCATCAACGGCCGCAAGATCAACCTGATTTCGCTCGACGACAGCTACGCGCCGCCGAAGACGGTGGAGCAGACCAGGCGGCTGGTGGAGAGCGACGAGGTCGCGCTGATCTTCTCCTCGATCGGCACCGCCCATAACACGGCGATCGCAAAATACCTGCAGGGCAAGAACATCCCGCAATTGTTCGTCGGTTCCGGCGCCTCGAAATTCGCCGACATCGCGCAATACCCGCAGGCGATGCTCGGCGTGCAGGGGCCGTTCCGCTACGAGGCGCGGCTTTACGCGCGCTATGCGCTCGCCAAAAATCCGGATGCGAAGTTCGCGGTGATCTCGCAGAACGACGATTTCGGCCGCGATTATCTTTTGGGACTGAAGGACGTGCTCGGCGACAAATATGATCAGCGCGTCACCGCGGCGACCTACGAAGTCCAGGATCCGACCGTCGATTCCCAGATCGTCAAGCTGAAGGCTTCCGGCGCCGACGTGCTGGTGATCGCGGCGACGCCGAAATTCGCCGCGCAATCGATCCGCAAGGTCTACGAGATCGGCTGGAAGCCGATGACGTTTTTGTCCAACGTCGCGGTGTGGATTTCCACGGTCATGCAGCCGGCGGGTCTCGAGGCCGGCACCGGCATTCTCTCCACCGCCTATGTCAAGGACCCCGACGATCCCGCTTGGAAGGACGACGCCGGCGTCAGGGCGTGGCGGGAATTCATGGTCAAATACGCCCCCGACGCCGATCTGCACGACACCAATTATGTCAACGCCTATAACAGCGCGATGGCGATGGAGCACGTGCTGAAGGCCTGCGGCGACGATCTGTGGACCGAGAACATTCTGAAGCAGGCCTACGCCATCCAGAATCTGGAACTGCCGATGCTGCTGCCCGGCATCAAGATCAACACCTCGCCGACCGATCACGTTCCGGTCGACCAGATGCAGTTCATGCGCTTCAACGGCAAGACCTGGGACCGCTTCGGCGAATTGCAGACCGGAAATTGATGCGCGTTGGAATGACGGCGACCCGAAGGACGACGTTGATAGAGGTCAATTCCGTCGAGCGTCGGCCCACCTAGCTTGCTTCCCAGGTGCATCCTTTTGGGAGCGAGCGGTGAATCGCAGGGCAGTTCTGATCGGCGGTGCGGCAGCGGTCGGCATTGCTGTCCCGGCCGGCATTGGCGGCCTTGCCCTGTGGGCGCGGCAGGATATCGACGCCTGGCGCGAGGCCATCGCGGCGATCCGGCGCCCGCTGGCGCCGGCGCCGTCGGGCCGCGCGGCGCTCACCGAACTTGTCCGCTGTGCCACGCTGGCGGCGAACAGCCACAATACGCAAGCCTGGCGGTTTGCGCTCGGCGAGTCCGCCTTATCAATTATTCCCGACGTCGCGCGGCGAACGCCGGTCGTCGATCCCGACGACCATCATCTGTTTGCCAGCCTCGGCGCCGCCGTCGAGAACATCGCGCAAGCGGCGCCGATCTTCGGCCTGGCGGCGAAGCCGCGTTTCGATTCCGGCGGTGACGGCCGTATCGTCATCGAGTTGCGTGCCGGCGACACCGCGACGTCGGAGACGGCCGCGGCGATTGTGAAACGACAGTGCACGCGCACGGTCTATGACGGCCGCGCCGTTCCGGCTCCCGACCTGCGGTCGCTGGCCGCCGCCGGAAGCGGCGAGGGGGGCGATGTCGTGATGCTGACGGAACGCCCGGCGATCGATGCCGTCGCGGCGCTCATCATCGACGGCAATACGCGGCAATTGCATGAGCCTGCCTTCAGGAGCGAACTGCAGCATTGGCTGCGCTTCAGCTACGCCACGGCGTTGTCAACAGGCGACGGCCTCTTCGCCCCGGCCTCCGGCAATCCGGCGTTGCCGGATCCCGTCGGCCGACGGCTGTTCGACCTGGTGGTTTCCGCCGATTCCGAGAACAGGAAATGTCTCGCCCAGATCGCGAGTTCAGCGGGTCTGGCCGTGTTCGTCTCCGAGCGCAACGACAGGCCGCATTGGATCGCGAGCGGCCGCGCCTACCAGCGCTTCGCGCTGCAGGCGACCGCGCTCGGCATCAAGCACGCCTTTCTCAACCAGGCCGTCGAGGTGCCGCAGGTCCGGGCGCGGCTGGCCGAGCACCTCGCTCTCGGCGAGCGCCGGCCCGATCTGATCGTTCGCTTCGGCTATGCCGACGCGATGCCGTTTTCGTTGCGCCGGCCGGTGTCGGCCGTGCTGACGTGATCGCGCCGGATCCCGGCAAACCGCAGCGGGCGGTCAAACCTTAAGATTTCCTCAAGGCTGTTGGCCCTATGAATCGGACGTCTGCGTCGTCCTTTCGCGACGCGCGCAAAGGACCTTGCATGGCCGCGTCCATCCCCACCCAGACGATTCCGAGCGAGCACAGCGCGATACCGGCCGTGCTGCTGAACGTCTGCTTTGTGCTGGCCGTCATCAACATCGCGTATTTCCCGACAGCCTATTTCGCGCATTGGTGGATCTGGGATCCGGACGGTCGCGGGATGCCGACCGATTTCGTCAACGTCTGGGCCGCCGGACGCCTGGTGCTGGAAGGCCATCCGGCGCAGGCCTGGGATTGGAACATCCAGAAGCAGGTTGAACTCGCACTGCTCCACCAGGATTTCGTCGGCTATTTTGCCTGGCACTACCCGCCACCGTTCCTGTTCGTCGCGTCCTTGCTGGCGCAATTCCCCTATGCGGTGGCTTTCATCGGCTGGGTCTCGGCGAGCTTGGTGCCCTATCTCGTCATGATGCGCGCGATCGTCGGCCGCAACTTCGGCTGGCTGCTGGCCATCGGCTTTCCGATGGTGTTCAATAACACGCTGGTCGGACAGAACGGCTTTCTCACCGCCGCGCTGATCGGCGGCACGCTCTATCTGATTCCGGTGCGGCCGATCCTCGCCGGCGTTTGCCTGGGGCTTCTGAGCTACAAGCCGCAATACGGCCTGCTGTTTCCGATCGTGCTGATCGCGGCCGCACGGTGGACGGTGTTCTTCACCGCCGCTGTCACCGCGGTCGGTTTGGCGTTCGCATCCTGGCTCGCCTTTGGCACCGAGAGCTGGCAGGCCTTCTTCCACTGGATGCCGATGTTCTCGCAGGCCTTCCTGACCGAGGGCAAAGCGCCCTGGTGGAAGATGCACAGCCTGTTCTCGCTGGTGCGCTATTTCGGCGGCACCGAGTCGTCGGCATGGGCCTTCCAGTGGGTGCTGACCGCGTCGGTCGCGGTGGTGCTGGCGCTGATATGGCGCAGCCGGATCAGCTATACGTTGAAGGCGGCGGCGCTTGCGGTGGGCACATTGCTGACCACGCCCTACCTCTTCATGTACGACCTGATGGTGCTGGCGGTGCCGGTGGCTTTCCTGGTCCGCATCGGGCTGAAAGAGGGCTTTCGCCGCCATGAGCTGCCAGCGCTGGGGTGCGCGCTTGCGTTGTGCTTTGTGTTCACATTTACCGGAACCCCGGTCGGGCTCGGCATCATCCTGATCGTGGCAACCCTGGTGCTGCGCCGCGCCGGCTCCTGGTGGCGCCGTGCACCGGCGCCGATGATGGAAACCGCCGGCGCTCACGCCTGAGCCGCAGCCCTGAATCGGCATTTTTGCCGCTTGTCATTCGCCCTGAATAGTTGTTCAGTTCTTCAAAGCGATTTTTCGAAATCGCCAGAAACAGTGAACACGCGTGCTTCCCCGGCTGGGCTCCTGCGACCCCGGAAAGTGCGTTGAGGGACGAGAAACGCGGCCATGGTCTACCGGCGGACCCATCAAGTTGTAAAACGCCTCGCGGCGC
>JBAUUA010001332.1:0-3108 GCA_049582465.1 Bradyrhizobium sp.
CACGACCAGGCCCTGCACGCCGCCGGTCCAGTGCTCGAAATAGCCGAGCTTGAGCAGTTGCGGCATCGCGGTCGCCAGCGCGAAGGTCGCCAGCGCCAGATAGACGCCGGACAGGCGCAGCGCCGGCTGGCCGAACAGGAATCCAAAAGCGAAGCAGATGACGCCGGCAATCGGCAGCGTCAGCGCGTAGTTCATGCCGGCGTGTTCCATCAGGATCGCCGAGGTATAGGCGCCGACCGCGTAGAACGCGCTCTGTCCGAGCGAGAACTGGCCTGAGCCGCCGGTCAGGATGTTCAGTGCCAGCACGGCGAGGCCGTAGATCAAGAGCATGGTGAGCTGGAAGATGATGAAATTCTTGACCAGCAGGGGCACGATCAGGAACAGCGCCAGCATGACCAGCGACGTGCCGTAGCCGAGTGTCATGGCCCGCTTGGGAACGGCCTCGACGGCCGGGGCTTCGGTGACGACTTCCTCAACTGCGCTCATGATCAAACTCGCTTCACGATGGGCCGGCCAAACAGCCCGGCTGGTTTGACGACCAGGACGGTGATAATCAGCGCCAGCGCGATCGGCAGTTTCAGTTCATTGCCGACGCCGGGGATGTAGGTTCCGACCAGATTTTCGAAGATCCCGACCAGGAAGCCGCCGATGACGGCGCCGAACGGACTGGTGAGGCCGCCGAGCACCGCGGCGGCAAATCCGTAGATCAGCACGCCGAGCATCATGTTCGGCTCCAGGAACACCACCGGCGCGATCATCATTCCGGCGATCGATCCGATCGCCGCCGCCATGCCCCAGCCGAGCGCGATCATCCACGAGGTGTTGATGCCGACCAGCCGCGCCGATTCCGGCAGCGATGCGGCCGCGCGCATCGCCAGGCCCACTTTCGTGAAGCGAAAGAAGATGAACAGCAGGATGAGCAAGATCACCGTGATGCCGATCATGCCGGCCTGGTGGGTCGAGATCAGCTGGCTGCCGAGAAACGGATGCGAGCCGAACGGCGTCGGGTATTGCTTGATGGTGAAGTCCCAGATCAGGCCGGCGACGCTGTTGATGATCGAGTAAAGCGCGATGAAGCCGGCGACGTTGGTCAGGATCGGCGCTTTCGCCAGCGGCTTGAACAGCAGCCGCTCGATGGCGATGCCGCCGGCGAAGGAGAATGCCAGCGTGAGCACGAAGGCACCCCAGTAAGGCACTCCCCACTGCATCAGCTGCCAGGAGATGAAGGTCGAGAACATCGCCATCTCGCCTTGCGCGAAATTGAGATGATCGATCGCCTGGTAGATCATGACGACGGCCAGCGCCATGCAGGCATAGATCGCGCCGGTGGAAATGCCCGCCAGGATTTGGTTGGTAAAAAGCTCCATGGCCGCGCTCCTCAGTAGCCCAGATAGGATTTACGGACGTCTTCGTTGTTCGCGATGTCCTTGGCGTTGCCCGCCATCACGATGCGTCCGGTTTCGATCACATAGGCCTGGTCAGCGAGCTCCAGCGCGAGCTGTGCGTTCTGCTCCACCACCAGAATGGTGACCTTGTCCTCGCGGTTGATCTTGCCGAGAATCTTGAACAGGTCGCGCACGATCAGCGGCGCCAGGCCGAACGACGGCTCGTCGAGCAGCATCAGCCGCGGCCGCAGCATCAGCGCACGCGCAACCGCCAGCATCTGCTGCTCGCCGCCCGAAAGCGTGCCGGCCTGCTGGGTGTAGCGCTGCTTCAGCACCGGGAAGTGGTCGTACATCCGCTCGATGTCGGAAACCACCCCGGCCTTGTCCTTGCGGGTGATCGCGCCGAGCTGGAGGTTTTCCTCCACCGTCATGGTGGTGAAGGTGCCGCGGCCCTGCGGCACGTGGGCGATGCCGAGCCGGACGATGTTTTCGGTCGAGCGGCCGGCCAGCGGCGCGCCTTCGAATTCGATCGCGCCGGTGGTGCGCACCATGTTGCAGATCGCGCGCAGCGTGGTGGTCTTGCCGGCGCCGTTGGCCCCCAGCAGCGTGGTCAGGCTGCCTTCGTTGAGATCGAAATTGAGACCATGCAGCGCCTGGACCTGGCCGTAGTAGGCGCGCAGATCCCTGATGTTGAGCATCGCCGTCATTGGTCCTTGCTCCCCAGATAGGCTTTGATGACATCCGGGTCGGACTGCACCTGGGCCGGCGTCCCCTCGGCGAGCTTGCGGCCGAAATTCAGCGCGACCACGTGGTCGGCAATCGACATCACGAGCCCCATGTGATGCTCGACCAGCAGCACGGTCATGTGCCGCTCGGCGCGAATGCGCTTGATCAGGTCGCCAAGCACATGGACTTCTTCGTGGTTGAGGCCGCCGGCGGGTTCGTCGAGCAGCAGGATCTTGGGATCGGCGGCCAATGCGCGGGCCAGTTCGACCCGCTTCTGGGTGCCGAAGGGCAGGCCGGAAACCGTGACATGAGCGACGTCGTCGAGGTCGAGATAGCTGACGATCTCATGGACGTGCTTGTTGAGCTCAGCCTCGCCGCGGCGGACCCACGGCAGTTTCAGGGAATCGCTGATGATGTCGCTGTTGGTGCGGGAATGGGTGCCGACCCGGACGTTGTCGAGCACCGAAAGATTGGGAAAAAGCGCCACGTTCTGGAAGGTGCGGCCGATGCCGATTTCGGCGATCCGGTGCGGCGGCCGCCTCAGGATGCTCTGGCCCTCCATCAAAATATCGCCGCCGCTCGGCTGATAGAGCCGGGAGAGGCAATTGAACAGCGTGGTCTTGCCGGCGCCGTTCGGCCCGATCAGGCCGAGGATCTGGCCCTTGTGCATATCGAAGGACACGCCATTCAGCGCGATGATGCCGCCGAACACGACGCTGACGTCGCGAACCGCAAGCAGGGGGGATTGTCCCTGCGCGAGTTGTGCCTGCGTCATTTCGCTGCGCCCGATCCCGTTGGGCCGCGCCGGCCCTGCGAATTCGATCGCGGGCCGCGATGATGAAGGCTACCTGATCCCCTCGACCACACGTGCAACTTTCCCTCCTGTTCTAAGCTTTTTGCTTTCTTCTTTTTGTGAGTGCGGCGCCGTCCCTCCCAGCGCAGCCTCGACGTTCCTTACCATCGCCACGAGACGAGGTCCAATATCGTTGCGCAGCCG
>JBAUUA010001333.1:0-4435 GCA_049582465.1 Bradyrhizobium sp.
CCGAAGCAGCGGCCGTACTTGCCTTATCGCCCCGCTCGCCGAATGATGAGTCCGTGCCCGCCTTCGACATTGCGCGCATCGAGCAAACGGGCGACGCGGTCATCGCCGGCAGGGCTGCGCCAGGCGCGGTCGTGGAATTGTTGCGCAACGGCGAGCGCCATGATCACGTGGTCGCAGATCAATCCGGGCAATTCGTCATGGTCCCGCCTCGGCTTCCCCTCGGAAACTACGAACTGACGTTGAGGTCGAGCCAGCCCAACGGCCGGCAGGCCACATCCGAACAGAGCGTTATGGTCGCGTTAGACAAGGCAGAGCCGGGCTCGAGCACGGTCGGCTCGCGCGCCGCCGTGAAGTTCGATGCGCCGCAAATCAGGGTGGCAACCGGGCAGCCGCCGCGCGTCACTGCCGCAATCAACGCCGCTCCTCGGCCGGACGGAGGGGCATCGCCCGCCGTGGCCGCGTCCGGGATCGCGACCGCGATCGTGTCACGCGGCGACAGCCTGTGGCGCATCAGCCGTTCAACCTACGGCGCGGGCATGCGATACGCCGTCGTTTACAAAGCGAACCGGAACCTGATCCGAAATCCGGATCTCATTTATCCCGGCCAGATCTTTGTCCTTCCCGGGAAGACGCCCTGAGCAGCTTCCGATTTCCGGCCCGCTCACCTCTTCGGGTACGCTGTGAAAATGTAATCCTTTGCCGCCACGATCGTATGGCAGCTGTACCCGCAATTGGAGCCGCTGCCTTCGGGCGCGAAGGTGTCGGAGGCGGCGTCGTAATTGAACTGGGCGTATCCCCATCCGCCGCTGTCCGGAAATTTCTTGCTATCCCTCTCGATGAAATCGACGTCATGCAGGATGTCCGGCACCGTCGTCGGGGCGGGTGTATCCACACTTGTTTTCGGTTTCCAGTGGATCTTCGCAATCTTCGAGCCGTCGGGGAAAGGCTTGCCGTTGCCGGGAACGCCTTCCCGGTAGGCCGCGATCATCACGGGATTGGCGAGGATCGCAGCCATCAGTTCGTCGGTCTTGCTGACGGCGACAACCTGCCAGTCTTCGTATCCCCTGAAGTCGGAGAAGGCGAGCCCGCTGGGCACCTGCTCGGTGTACTTGTCCTGTGCGGAAATGGCCTTGCCGCCCAGGACGGGGAGCACCGCCGCAACCAACACCATCAGCCAGGACGCAACTCTCGTCATGCTCATTCCTCCGTTGCGATTTTGAATGACGTCGAACCTTCCGATCGATGTTAGCGCGTCGCGCGCGACGCAGCCGTCTAAAATCCATGCACCGAAACGCACCGATCGTGCGATCGAGAAACGTCGGTAGTGTCACGATCAGCACGAAAAATCGGCCGGGTTTGGATGGTCCCGTTGGGCTGTCCGCCGTTCTCAGCAGGGCGGCGTCCGCATCGCCATCACGAGCCGAACAGGGTAAACCCCTAAACTTCAAGGCAATGTCCTAAGCAGAGTTTTACGAAATCACCCCATTCTGGGGCCTGTTTTGACGATCGGCTGGACGATCGCCATTAGGTCCAACGATGGATGGTCTTCATGATTGTCGACAAGCCCAGGGCGAAGGTTGCGCGCGAACCGCGAAGACAACTCAACAAGCGTCCGACCTGGATCACGGTGGACGGCACGACGAAGAGCGAGTGCTTCGTGCTGGACGTCTCGCCGGGCGGAGCCAAGATCATGACGGACGCCGAGATCGCCGTCAGGGACAGGTTCGGATTGGCGCTGGTGCCTGATCGTCCGAAGCGCCAGCCGTGCGAGGTCGTCTGGCGTCGCGGCAATATCTACGGCGTAAAATTTCTATCGTGATCGCGTCGCGCATCTGACCGCCAGGGGCGATCGCCTCAATCCGGCAGGGAAGCCGATAAAATCGAACCTTCTCCGCTAATCGGACTTTAATGAGATGCCGCTTATCTGCACTTGTCTGTGAACCGGAGGCCTAGCCAACATGTCAGCTCAGATTGACTGGGATTTCACGGTCGACGACGACGCGAAGGCGCAGATCGGCACGGCGGTGAGGCATCTGCTGAAGGATGCAACCGGCAGCGCGCGCGGTGACATCGTCCGGGAGATCATCGAGATCGTCCACGATGTCGCGAACGGGCACTCGCTGGACCCGCGTGCGGTGAAGCAGCCGGCCATGAGCGGCATCACCTACAAGGCCTATGTGATCGACGCTTTCCAGCGCGACACGGATAGATGGCGCGCGAACATCCGCAAATTGAACGGCAAGAAAATCAGGGTTGCCGTTCCGCCCTCGGTGCTCGACGAAGCCACGACCACGGCCGATGCGCCCACTGCCGAAAAGGCCGTCGAGCTTGCCAAAAAAGCCATCGACGCGGGCGGCCTGAGCTAATCCGGAATTTTTCGTTTGCTTCGCGTGAGATAATGCGCGTGACACCAGCGCGCTGGCGTTTGCGCGCGCGGCTACCATCAACGCAAGACAAAATGCCTCGCATTTGCGCGCTCGCAGCCATACTTAGAAATACGTGTTTGTCAGCCCAGAGACGCCAAGGCGGATTTCACCGACAGGTTCAGTTGCAGGCAAACCTCTGCAGCGCGTGCTTGGTCACGAAGCCGTAACCGCAGGTGTCGCAGGTCCAGAGATAGCTGATGACGTTGTCGGAGACATAGGCGGACGCTTCCGCGGCCACCATTGAATCGGCACAGACAGGGCAGGTCGGCAAATCACATCCCCGCGGGTCGGGATTAGGCGCGACGGTCGGCAGGACTTCAGCAACTGCTGGCATCGTGACCTCCTTGCGATTTGAGCCTCGAAGCTGATGCTACCATAGTCTGATTTATTTGACGATGTCGCAACACAAATGCGTTGGTTTTACGTTATTTGGCGGCTTGGAGATTTTACTCGGCTGCTCAGAGATTTTGCAGCGCAGCGAATTTGTTCGGAAGGATTCCAACTTGCAGGCGGGCTCAAGCTGCCTCTAATGAGAGAAGCGCCCGATTTTCACGCATATTGCGATCACAGGAGTTCGTCATGGATGCATCTTCGACTGCGAGTGCAGTGCACCGTCCCGGCCGCGGCCGTGTCTTCGACAGCATCGTTGACGCGGTCGGCGACACCCCGATCGTGCGGCTGCGCAAATTGCCGCAGGCCAGCGGCGCCCACGCCACCATTCTCGCCAAGCTGGAATATTTCAATCCCGCGGCCAGCGTGAAGGACCGCATCGGGGCTGCGATGGTCATCGCGATGGAGAAGGCCGGGCTGATCAATGCCGACACCGTGCTGATCGAGCCGACGTCGGGAAATACCGGCATCGCGCTCGCCTTCGTCGCCGCCTCCCGTGGCTACCGGCTTAAGCTGGTGATGCCGGAATCGATGTCGATCGAACGCCGCAAGATGCTGGCGTTCCTCGGTGCCGAGATCGTCCTGACGCCGGCAGCGCAGGGCATGAAGGGCTCGATCGCAACCGCCGAGGAACTGGTGCGCACCACGCCCAACGCGGTCATGCCGCAGCAGTTCAAGAACCTCGCCAATCCGGAAGTCCACCGCCGCACCACGGCCGAGGAGATCTGGAACGACACCGGCGGCAACATCGATTATTTCGTCGCCGGCGTCGGCACCGGCGGAACCATCACCGGCGTCGGCCAGGTGCTCAAACCCCGCAAGGCGTCGCTGCGGGTGGTCGCGGTGGAACCGGAGGAAAGCCCGGTGCTGTCTGGCGGGCAGCACTCGCCGCACAAGATCCAGGGTATCGGCGCGGGTTTCATTCCCGACATTCTCGACCGCTCGGTGATCGACGAGATCGTCAAGATCAACAGCGCCACCGCGATCGAAACCTCGCGCGCGCTGGCGCGCCATGAGGGCATTCCCGGCGGTATTTCCTCGGGGGCCGCGATCGCAGCCGCCCTTCAGATCGGCAAGCGGCCGGAAGCCAAGGGCAAGACCATTCTTGCGATCGTGCCGTCATTCTCGGAGCGCTATCTGTCGACGGCGTTGTTCGAGGGGATCTGATTTAACCGCGTTCGGCATTGCACCAGAGGGAAGTATTTCGATGTCTCAACCACCACGGCGGCCACGAACGCTCAACGATGCGCGGACCGAAGCCGAAGCTGCGTTCAAGCGGACCACGACGAAGGTACCGGAGGCGCCGCCGAAACCGGCCACGCTTCCCGGCGTGAAGGAACTGGTGTCGCTGCGCATCGATCAGGACGTGCTCGAACACTTCCAGGAGGGCGGGCCGGGCTGGCAGGATCGCATCAACGACGCGCTGAGGAAGGCGGCCGGGAAATAATGCGGCCGGTGGCTGAAGCGTTTCCAGGCGAAAGCCTGCCCCGCCCTGAGAATTAAAAAAGCCCGGGATGACCCGGGCTTTTTGCTGGTCGCTGCCAGATTGGCGCCGGATCATCAGTGCCGGAACAGGCCGCCCATCATGCCGCCCACCACGCCCCCGACGAAGGCGGCGC
>JBAUUA010001334.1:0-6951 GCA_049582465.1 Bradyrhizobium sp.
TCCTGGATGGGCTATTACCTCGTCGCCATCGGCGAGGATGAAGACGCGGCCGAAGCGATCGGCGTCAATGCGCCCCGGATCAAGCGCGACATCTACCTGATCAGCTCGTTCCTGACCGCGATGGCCGGAACCTTCTACACCCAGTACATCTACTTCATCGATCCGGCGACCGCGTTCAGCTTCAACATCTCGATCGAGGCCGCGCTGGTGTCGATCGTCGGCGGAATCGGGACGCTGTGGGGGCCGGTGGTCGGAACCGTACTCCTGGAAACGACATCGACCCTGCTGCAAAGCTGGCTCGGCGGCTCGGTCGGCGGCGTGCAGCTGACCGTCTACAGCCTGATCCTGATGGCCGTGATCCTGTGGCGGCCGACCGGGCTGATGGGCGTGGCGACCGAGGCGTACCAGCGCTACATCACGCGCCATCCGGCGCGCGCGTAGGAAACAGCCATGGCAGACGCGCTCGTCATAAAAGGTCTCAGCAAGCGGTTCGGCGGCCTGCGCGCGGTGCAGGACGTCAGCTTTACGGTGGCCGAGAACGAGACCGTCGCGCTGATCGGGCCGAACGGCGCCGGCAAGACCACGAGCTTCCATCTCATGTCAGGCTTTCACCGGCCCGACGCCGGTTCGGTGCTGGCGTTCGGCCGCGACATTGTCGGCCTGAAGCCGCACGATATCTGCGCGCTCGGCATGGCGCGAACCTTCCAGGTCGCCAAACCCTTCGGCGCGATGACGGTGCTGGCGAATGTCATGACCGGCGCCTTCCTGCGCGATCGCCACGTCGCCGCGGCGCGTGCCAAGGCGCTGGAGGCGATCGAATTCGTTGGCCTCGGAGCAAAAGAACAAACAGCGGCCAAGGACCTGACCACGATCGACCAGCGCCGGCTGGAGATGGCACGCGCGCTGGCGACGGAGCCGCGCATTCTGCTGCTGGACGAGGTGATGGCCGGGCTCAATCCGGCCGAGATCGATCAGGCGGTGGCGCTGGTCGGAAAGCTCTCCAGCCGCGGGCTGACGATCGTGATCGTCGAGCATGTGATGCGCGCGATCATGGCGGTCGCGCGCCATATCGTCGTGCTCGACCACGGCCAGAAGATCGCCGAGGGCGCGCCGAAGGAGATCGTGGAAAATCCGGAAGTGATCCGCGCCTATCTCGGCTCCTACGTGCACCCGCCGGTACCGGGAGGCGGGGATGCTTGAACTCAAGGGCGTCAGCGCCAGCTACGGCTCGGTCCCTGCGATCTCCGACGTCTCGATCGAGATCGGGGAAGGCGAGGCGGTCGGGCTGTTGGGCGCCAACGGCGCCGGCAAGAGCACGACGTTGCGCGCGATCTCGGGGTTGGTGAAGAGGTCGTCGGGCAGCGTGCGATTCGCCGGCACCGATCTCGGCTCGCTGCCGGCCTACCGGATTCCGGAGCTCGGCATCGCCCACGTGCCCGAAGGCCGCCAGGTATTTCCGGAGATGACCGTGCAGGAAAATCTCGAGATCGGCGCCTACACGCCGAGGGCCAAGGCTGACCGCGCGCAGACGCTCGATCTCGTCTACGGCATCTTTCCGCGGCTCGCCGAACGCAGGAAGCAGCTTGCGGGCACCATGAGCGGCGGCGAGCAGCAGATGCTCGCGGTCGGCCGCGGCCTGATGCTCAAGCCGAAACTGCTGATGCTCGACGAGCCGTCGCTGGGCTTAGCACCCGTGATGACCGACGTGACCTTCGAGAAGATCGGCGAGATCCACAAGATGGGCACCGCGATCCTCTTGGTCGAGCAGAATGTCAGCCGCGCGCTATCGCTGGTGGCGCGGGCCTATGTGCTGGAAAGCGGCAGCGTGATCATGCACGGGACCAGCGACGAGCTCGCCAACAACAAGCAGGTCCAGGCCGCGTATCTCGGGATCTAGGCGGGCGGTTCGGTATCCGTTTTTGCGTCAAGGCCGGACGTGAGCGGCTAAACAGCGGGCATGACAGACTTTGGCCCTAGCCTCGCAACAGCCGGCCATGCTTTGATGGGCTGGGGGTCGTTTTCCCCACCGGAGGGCATTTGACGGGGACGGGCGCGTGGAACGGCGGCGGGCGTCAGTGTCTACCACGGGTGTCCCGGCGTGCGAAAAACACGCGACAACGCGATAGGTTTTTGAGGACGCAAATGAAGGCCGAACCTGACGATGGCATGGCTCCACTTCGGCGGGCCAACGCCGAGTTGCTCGTCGAGCGGGACGAGGCCCAGGCACAAGTCGCCGCGATGGCCAAAGTGCTCGGGGTCATCAATAGTTCAAGCGGCGAGCTCGTTCCGGTGTTCGATACCATGCTCGAAGAGGCAATGCACATTTGTGACGCTGCCTTCGGCATGCTGGTTACTTATGACGGAGAAAAATTTCGGACAGCCGCCGTGCGGGGTGTGCCAGCCAAATACGCCGAGTTTCGTCGTTCGAATCCGCCTTCGTATGGTCCAGGTACTTCACCGGCGAGGCTGCTTGCCGGTGAGCGCCGGGTGCACGTTATCGACCTGAAGGCCGAAGACGTCTACCGGGCAGGCGAGCCCAACCGCCGCGCCCTGGTCGACCTCGGTGGCGCGCGCACGGTGCTGTCCGTTCCGCTGCTCAAAGGCGGAGCGATGCTCGGGCTGTTCGCTATTTACCGGCAGGAAGTCCGGCCATTCACGGAAAAGCAGATTGCATTACTGGAGAACTTCGCCGCACAAGCCGTCACGGCGCTCGAGAACGCGCGGCTGCTCAACGAAACCCGCGAGGCGCTGGAGAGGCAAACCGCGACGGCTGACATTCTCAAGGTTATCGCGAGTTCGCCATCGGACGTGCAGCCGGTATTCGAAGCGATAGCGAGCAGCGCCAACCGGCTGATCGGCGGTTTCTCGAGCACCGTCTTCCGATTCATCGATGGTGTCGCGCACCTCAAGGCGTTCACCCCGACCACTCCGGAGGCAGATGAAGTATTGACGTCGACCTTCCCGCGGCCGGTCGCCGATTTTCCGCCATTTCAGATGGCCCAGGCCGGTAAGGTCGCGCAAATCCCTGATACCGAAGCCCTGTCGGACGAAATCTTGAATATCGCGCGAGCGCGCGGCTTTCGCAGCATGTTGTTCTCGCCGCTCATGAACAACGACGAGTCGATCGGTTTCGTCGCCGTCACCCGGATCCAACCCGGCGCATTCGCCGATCATCACGTCCAACTGCTTCAGACTTTCGCCGATCAGGCCGTTATTGCCATTTCGAATGTCGCGCTTTTCAAGGAGGTGCAGGAGCGTACCCGCGATTTGAGCGAATCTCTCCAACAGCAGACAGCCACCGCTGACGTACTCAAGGTCATCAGCCGCTCGACCTTCGATCTGCAAACCGTTCTTGAAACGCTGATCAAGTCCGCAGTCGAGTTGAGCGGCGCCAATCGGGGGTCGATTTTCCTTCGTGAAGGCGATGTCTTTCCGCTAAAGGCGGCATCCAGCACCACCCCGGAATTCCTGCAATATTGGGCAGCGAATCCGCCGAAGGCGGGCCGCGGTTCGGCCACATCACGCGTCATCGGATCGGGAAAAGTCGAAATGATTCCCGATGCTCTTGAGGACCCGGAAATGCAAATGCCCGCGAGCTCCCTGGTCAGGATTCGTGGGACGCTGGGTGTGCCGATGCTCAGGGACAACAAGGTCGAAGGCGTTCTGGTGCTGACGAGGCCTGAGCCCGGAGTGTTCACCAAGAGTCAGATCGATCTGGTGCAAACCTTTGCCGACCAGGCGGTCATCGCCGTCGAGAACGTGCGTTTGTTTGACGAAACCCAGTCCCGCACGAAAGAACTTGCCGCCTCTCTCGAGGAGCTGCGCGCCGCGCAGGATCGCCTGGTGCAGACGGAGAAGCTCGCCTCGCTCGGCCAGCTCACCGCCGGTATCGCGCACGAGATCAAAAACCCGCTCAACTTCGTCAACAATTTCTCATCGCTATCGGCGGAATTGGTGGATGAGCTGGATGAGACCCTGGCACCAGCGCCGCTCGATCAAAAGATGCGCGGTGAGGTCGGCGAACTGACGCAAATGCTGAAGTCGAACCTCGAGAAGGTCGTGCAGCACGGCAGACGCGCGGATTCGATCGTCAAGAACATGCTGTTGCATTCCAGGGAGGGTTCGGGCGAACACCGCGCTGCCGATATCAACGCCCTGGTCGAGGAGAGCCTCAATCTCGCCTATCACGGGGCGCGAGCCGAGAAGCCGAGCTTCAATATCACGCTCAAGCATGACCTCGATCCCGATGCGGGCGCGGTCGAACTCTATCCGCAGGAAATCACCCGCGCGCTGCTCAACCTGATTTCCAACGGCTTCTATGCCGCCACGAAGCGCAAGTCGGAGGTGCAGGACGATTCGTTTGAACCCGTACTGAGTGCCGCCACCAGAAACCTCGGCAAGACGGTCGAAATCCGGATCCGCGACAACGGAACCGGGATCCCGCCCGAGGTGAAGGAGAAGATGTTCAATCCTTTCTTCACCACCAAACCGGCAGGCGAGGGCACCGGGCTCGGCCTGTCGATGACTCACGACATTATTGTGAAGCAACACGGCGGCAGGATCGATGTCGAGACCGACCCCGGCGTATTCACCGAGTTCGTCATTACGCTTCTGCGCGACGCGGCGGCAGCGCTTCAGACAGCAAGCCGGAAATGACCGTTAACCGTTTGTTTAGAATCCCGGTTCACCTTGCTTGCGGCTAACGTTCGGAGCCACGCAAACGAAGCAGCCATTCGCTGTGTAAAAACCAAAGCTGGCGACAAGCGAATATCGATGACGCACCCGCGCCTGTACAAGAGAGTTCGGCCGGGAGGGCAAATGTCCAGCGGGGCCAAGATCATCGTGGCTCCGAAATCACCGCCGATTGTCTGCACGCTCATCGACTATTCCGTGGGCGGTGCATGTCTTCAGCTCTTCCCGATGGTGACGTTGCCGAATCGTTTTGAACTTCTGTATGGCACCGTGAGAAAGAAGTGTCGGGTCGTTTGGCGTCGCGGAATTCGTATTGGCGTCGCATTCTAGTTCGGGGCGCCTGCGCGACGCTCGCCATTGCAACGGCATTGCCCGCGCCACCTAAATCGCGACGGATGGTCTGGACTTCTTGGGAGACATTTGAAAGCGAATAGAGCGGCGCTTCACTCAGATGAATCGGACGTGGGTGCGCCCAAGGTCGTACGCCGCCTGTTTTGCAAGCTGCCTGCCCAGGCCGATTCAGGCGGGCAGGTAGCTGCGGCTGGGCGGGTTGACAGGCGGACCGTAGGGATTGTCGAGGTCGTTGCCACGCTTCAAGAGAAGCCAGACGAGCAGGACGAGACAACCAAGACCTTGTGCGCTTGAAAACATGATAAATGGGTTGAGAAAAATGGAAGCAAACAATTGAGGGGTCGCCAGAGAGATCAAGGCAAAAACTGACGCCAGCGAGATCAGGCCGAACGGGAATAGGATAATCCACCAGTCTTGCTGGTTCAGATCGTGAAGGCGCCTGATTGTCGACGACGTCACGAACATCGTCACAAAAATGGTTAGCAGCGCGTTTGCCCACGCGACCGCGCTCGCGAGAATTGACACGGAATGTTCGCCGGGCCGGGCGAATCCATGCATCAAACCCATTGCGCCGAAGAATTGCAGAAAAATCGTCAGTCCAGCGGCGATTGCCAGATGAAGGACGAAAGTTTGGCGGCTGAGCCGACCCTCGCAAACCGTAGCAAGATGCGCGAGTCTCAGAATTCGGTTGGTGCTGCGCTCCAGATAGTCTCCGCTCGGAAGCACGGCCAGTGATGCGCCGAATGCCAACTCGACCAGGAATGGCGGCGCTGTGACGGGGGAAGTAATTGGCAGTGGCCAAACGAGCAGAGACGAACTCACGGCCGCAAACGCGAACAGCATCTGCAGCGGGCCGATCGGGAAGACCAGGAGCCACACGCCAGAGAGACCGAGTTCGCGCATGCGTCGCCGCGCAAAGAACACGAGGGGTCCGCCTGCAATGAGGAGACCGATCCCGAGCAGCAACGGGCGCAACAGCATGCGCACGATCGACATCGCCGGGTCCATGCCTCCTGCCGAGGCGATTATGATTTTGTCTGCGAGGAAGGGCAGGACCGCAATCGCCGCGGAGGAGATAACGAGCGCGACGAGATAAGGGAGCCGGCTGGTTCGGCCTTGCCACAGATCTGAAAATACCATGGGAGTGTTCTCCTGAGGTGTCCCGACCGCTGGATAAGGCCGCGCTTACCGGAACGGTGAGTTAGATGAGCGATCCGAATGCGCCACAATGGCAATGCGGATTGCACTGTCACCCCCAATTCCATAGTAAAACTTGAAGGTTGCATCGGTGATCAAGCGCTCGTTGATGTAGTGGTAAGAAATCACTTAACAGAAAGTCGCTATGCCGATGATCAATCAGCGGACCACGGCGTTCCGAGACACCAACCCGACGGGCAAATCACCGGGCTGTTTTGCAAGGGGCCTGTCCAGCCCCTTTTGCAAAAATATTTCCGTTCACTTCCGAGGCAAATCACCTTCATGTCCCCGCCGTCCGGTCCCGGAAGAGGGGCGTTGGCCATCGTCACGAACGTTGGGATCGGATGCGGTGGACGTGGCGGCGCTTTTGACGAACAGCGCTGAACGCGGACGGAGAAGTCGTGTGGTCCTGACGCCTCGACGCTGGCGTCAAGCTGGCAGCTAGGGCGCTGCCGGTGACGGTGACAAGAAAGCCGATCGCCGGGGAGAGCACGAAGGAAGCCGTTAAAACCATTGCGTGCGGGGATGCCGGGTGATTTCCGGTGCGACCGCTGAGACTCGTGTGCATTTCTGCACTACCACTTCGCACACGAGGCTTCTGTAACGGGCCTCGAAGAGTCAATCCCTTTTGCATCGTCCACTCGCCGGAGTACTTGCTTCTGTCCGGGATCGGCGCGGGGGCCGTCGCCTGATGGGGTTCATGAGAGGAAC
>JBAUUA010001335.1:0-3331 GCA_049582465.1 Bradyrhizobium sp.
CCCCAACCCGCACCGGTGCCGCCGTTGCCGCGCCAGGACCCGGTTCCCGTGCCGCAGCCGAAGGTCGAGATTCCGCCTCCCGCCAACCAGCCGGTGCAGAAGAAGGAAAGTTCGCCGTCCCTCGCGCTGGCCGACGACCCGACCATCAAGAGCCTGACCGAAAAGCTCCAGGCCAATCCCGACGATCAGAATGCGCTGTACCGGCGCGGCCAGGTCTATGCCAGCAAGGGGGCTTACGACCTCGCCATCAAGGATTTCGACGGCTCGATCCGGCTCAATCCCAAGGACGTCGAGGCCCTCAACAACCGCTGCTGGGCGCGCACTGTGATCGGTGACCTGCAGGCGGCCTTACGGGATTGCAACGAGGCGCTTCGGCTGCGTCCGAACTTCGTCGACGCGCTGGACAGCCGCGGCCTGGTCAACCTGAAGAGCGGACTGACCAAGAACGCCATTATCGATTTCGACGCCGCCCTGAAGATCAATCCCCGATTGACCTCGTCGCTGTACGGGCGCGGCCTCGCCAAGAAACGCAACGGCGCCGCGGCCGAGGGGGACCTGGATATCGCCAATGCCAAGGCGATGGATCCCAATATTGTCAAGGAATACGCCGACTACGGGGTAAACTGACGGTAATTTGCGTGAAAAGACCGTCGCGCCCTCGAACCCTGGGCGATTGCCGGCGACCAATAGCTGGGTGCCGCGAGTGATTTGGGGCTGACCGGCCCTTGCGGCCTTTTTGAAGATTCGATTGCAGCGGCGCGGGCAGCGCGGGAGGGACTGGCGATGTCGATATTTTCCGGAAGGAGCAGGCTTTTTGGAAGCAAGAGCCTTGTTGGAAAGAAGAGCCTTCTTGGAAAGAAGAGCCTTGCCGCGATCCTTTCATTCCTGACGATTGCGGCCGCACTTTCCTTCGGCGTGGCGATGGCGGTCGCCGGCGACGACAACGTCACCGAGGATCAGATCATTCGCGCGCTGGCCCCCGCCAAGAAGCCGCTGACCCGGGGCCTGTCGGTGGGACCGCAGACCCAGACCGATCCGGCGGCGGCCGCCGCCGAAGGACGGCTGCTGCAGAGCGTCCGCGGCCGGGCCACGCGGTCGTTGTCGGTCAGCGAGCGCGAAGAGATCGCCACCATCGCCAAGGACAAGCCGAATATCGATCTGGAAATCACCTTCGACTACAACTCGGCCGATATCAGCTCGAAATCGCTGCCCTCGGTTCAGGCGCTCGGCAAGGCGCTGACCAATCCCGACCTGAAGGGCTCGACCTTCATCGTCGCCGGCCATACCGACGCCGCCGGCGGCGAGGCCTACAATCAGGACCTGTCCGAGCGCCGCGCCGACTCGATCAAGCGCTATCTGGTTGACAAATATGCCATCGCCGGTTCCGACCTGGTGACGGTGGGATATGGCAAGAGCAAGCTCAAGGATCCCGCCAATCCGATGGCCGAGGTCAACCGCCGCGTCCAGGTCGTGAACATGGCCAACAAGACCACCGCCTCCAAGTGAGCGGTGGCGATGCCAGGTGAAGTTCCCCAGCACCATTGCGTCCCGCAGCCCCGCGGGGCGCTGATCGTCATTGCGGGAAGCGCCGCGACGACGCAATCTAGCCTCCGTCATTCCGGGATGGCGCGCCAGCGCCAGACCCGGAATCCCAGGATTCCGAGTTCGCTGCTTCGCATCGCCCCGGAATGACGGCCTTGAATCCTTCACGACTTTAGGTCTGGAATAACCCGGCGATGATGCTGTCCGAATATGCAAAACCGGCGTTGGCCGTGGTGTTCTTCGCCGCGCTCGGCGGGGCGTGGTACTGGTTCGAGCATCGCTCTCGCATCGTGGAAAACGAGACGCCGGGCGCGGCACTGGTGGTCGTGACGAAAGCCACCAATGCCTGTTTCTCCGACATGGTGCGCGGCACCGGCTATGTGGTTCCACGCCGGGAAGCGGTGGTCGGTGTCGATCAGGAGGGGTCCAAGGTCACCGACGTGCTGGTGCGCGAAGGCGAGATGGTCACCGAAAACCAGGAACTGGCCAGGCTGACGCCGCCGCCGGCGCAGCCCGGCGGAAGATCTTCGTCGGCACCGCTATCGCTGCGCGCACCGGCGGCCGGCCTCGTCACCGAGGTCAGGACCATCGTCGGCGCGCCGGCTTCACCGCAGGCCGGACCGATGTTCCGCATCGCGGTCAACAACGAAATCGAGCTCGACGCCGAGGTGCCGGCGGTCCACATGCTGAAGCTCAATCCGGGCGCGACGGTGCGGATCGGCCGGGACAATGCGCCCGACCTCGTCGGGCGGGTGCGGCTGGTGTCGCCGCAGATCGATCGCAATACGCAGCTCGGCCATGTCCGGATCGCGCTCTCGAGCAACCCCTCGCTCAAGGTCGGCATGTTTGCCCGCGCCAATATCGACGCCAAGCGCAGTTGCGGCGTCGCCGTTCCCCGCACCGCCATTGACCATCTGACGGTTCAGGTGGTCAAAGGAAACACGGTTGAAACGCGCAAGGTCCGGACCGGTCTCGTGTCCGACACCTCGACGGAAATTCTTGAAGGCCTCGACGTCGGCGAAATCGTCGTGGCCGACGCTGGCTCTTCGCTGCATGACGGCGACCGGATCAAGACCGTGTTCGCCGAGGATCTCGATCACACGCGGGTACGCTGATGGCTCTCAATGTCTCGTCATGGTCGATCCGCAACCCGCTTCCTTCCATCGTTTTTTCGATCATCCTTCTGGTGCTCGGCTGGGTCAGCTTTACCAAGCTCGCGGTAACGCGGCTGCCCTCGGCCGACATCCCCGTGATCTCGGTCGCGGTCTCGCAATTCGGGGCGGCACCGGCGGAGCTGGAATCGCGGGTCACGAAGGCCGTCGAGGATGCCGTCTCGGGCGTCGCCGGCGCCCACCATATCAACTCCGTTATCACCGATGGGATATCCAGCACGACGATCACGTTCCGTTTGGAAACTGACACCGATCGTGCACTCAATGACGTCAAGGACGCGGTGACGAGCATTCGCGCCAATCTCCCGCGCGGCATCGATGAGCCAATGATCCAGCGGGTCGACATTGCCGGCCTTCCAATTCTCACCTATGCCGCGATAGCGCCGGGCAAGACGCCGGAGCAGCTTTCCTGGTTCGTGGACGACGTCGTCATCCGTGCGTTGCAGGGGGTGCGCGGGGTCGCCCGGGTCGATCGCATCGGAAGCGTCGAGCGCGAGATCCGGGTCGGGCTCGATCCGGTTCGGCTGCAGTCGGTTGGCTTGACGCCGCTCGATGTCAGCCGCCAGCTTCGCGGCAGCAACGTCGACCTCGCGGGCGGGCGGGCCGAGATCGGCGGT
>JBAUUA010001336.1:0-2217 GCA_049582465.1 Bradyrhizobium sp.
CGCGCGGCCGCGCTCGCTGGAGATGGTCGAGACGCGGTCCACCGCGGCCTCGAAATCCTTCTTGTCGACAATGAGCTCCTTGTCGTTGTTCTGCGGGATGACGCGGCCATAGTCGGGAAAGGTGCCATCGATCAGTTTCGAGGTCAGCACCACGTTGCCGAGCGTGAAGCGGATCTTGCCCTGCGACAGTTCGATTTTGACCTCGGCCTCGTTGTCCTCGATCAGCCGCTGCACTTCGCCCACGGTCTTGCGCGGCACGATCACGCCGGGCATGCCGGCAGCACCGCTCGGCAGCGGCAGATCGATCTGGGCGAGGCGGTGGCCGTCGGTCGCGACCGCGCGCAAGGTCGGCGCCTTGGCGCTGCCGGCGGTGTGCAGATAGATGCCGTTGAGGTAATAGCGGGTCTCTTCCGTCGAGATCGCGAACTGGGTGCGGTCGATCAGCCGTTTCACGTCGGCGGCGGCCAGCGTGAACGAGTGCGTCATGTCGCCGGCGGCGAGATCGGGGAAATCGTTTTCGGGCAGCGTCTGCAGCGTGAACCGCGAGCGGCCGGCGCGGATCGCCAGCACCGAGCGGTCGCCGTCGCCCTCCAGCACGATCTGGGAGCCGTCGGGCAGCTTGCGCACGATGTCGTAGAACATGTGCGCCGGAACGGTGGTCGAACCGCCGGTCGCGGTCTCCGCGGCAAGTGTCTCGGTGACCTCGAGGTCGAGGTCGGTGGCTTTCAGCGACAGCCGCGCGTTCTCGGCGCGCACCAGCACGTTGCCCAGGATCGGAATGGTGTTGCGGCGCTCGACCACGCGATGGACATGGCCCAGAGACTTCAGAAGCTGCGCGCGTTCGACGGTAACCTTCATTGCAATACCCGCCCGATCCCTCAAGATGGAAAAGCCGGGCGGCCCCAAGGGCGCGCCGCGGCATTTGAAACCCGAAAAGCCCGATCCAGACTGGATTTGATCAAAACCACGGGGGGACCGCAAGGTGGCGCGGATGGCCCTCAAGCGCAAGGGAAACGGGGGGCGTTCCCCATTTTTTGCGGACCCTCCCGGGCAGCCGGGAGGGCCGAAAAGGCTATTCCTGCAGCTGGCGCTTGAGCGATTCCACCTCTTCGGACAGTGCGGTATCCTTGCTGACCAAGGCCTCGATCTTGCGAACCGCGTGCAGGACGGTGGTATGGTCGCGCCCCCCGAACCGGCGGCCGATCTCCGGCAGCGAGCGCAGCGTCAGCGTCTTGGCCAGATACATCGCGACCTGGCGCGGGCGTACCACGTTGGCCGTGCGGCGCGACGACAAAAGGTCGGAGCGGCTCACATTGTATTGTCGGGCCACCACGCGCTGGATGTCCTCGATCTTGATGCGCTTGGGTTCCTGCGGACGGATCAGGTCGCGCACTTCGCGCTCGGCCATTTCCAGCGTCACCGGCTGCGCGTTGAGCTTGCTGTGCGCCAGCAGGCGATTGATGGCGCCCTCGAGATCCCTGCCGTTATGGGTGATGGTGCGGGCGAGATAATCCAGCACCGGTTCGGGGACGTCGAAGCTCGCATGATGGGCGCGGGCGGCTGCGACCCGCGACTTCAGGATTCCGAGCCGCAGATCCTCGCCGAGCGAACCCATCTCGACCACGAGGCCGCCGGCCAGACGCGAGCGCACCCGGTCGTCGAGGCTTTCGAGGTCGGAAGGCGGACGGTCGGCCGCGATCACGACCTGGCGACCGGCGTCGATCAGCGCATTCAGGGTGTGACAGAATTCAGCCTGGGTCGATTTGCCCTGGAGGAATTGCAGGTCGTCGATGACGAGCACGTCGATGCCGCGCAAGGCCTCCTTGAATGCCAGCGCCGTCTGCGTTTTGAGCGCCGCGACGAAGCCGTACATGAACTTCTCGGCGGTGAGGTAGAGCACCTTGCGTTCGCTGCCGGAGTTTCCCGCCCAGGTCACCGCCTGCAGCAGATGGGTTTTGCCGAGGCCCACGCCGGCGTGGATATAAAGCGGATTGAACATCACGGGATCGCCGCGCCGTCCCTCGGCGACCTGGCGTGCCGCCGCATGCGCCAGCGTGTTGGAGCGGCCGATGACGAAGCTTCCGAAGGTCAGGCGCGGGTCGAGCGGCGAGCCGCCGAGCGCATCATGGCTGGCCGATACCGGCGCGGTCGCGCGCAACTCGGGTGCGGGACGACCGTCGGACCGTTCGGCGCGGCGCGCATCGAGCGAAGCAGGAG
>JBAUUA010001337.1:0-1637 GCA_049582465.1 Bradyrhizobium sp.
CCCTCTGGCAGGCCGAGGCCGCCATCGTCGCCACCGCCGAGCAGATGGTGCACGTGGCGACCGGCGAAGGCACCAATGGCTGGATCCCGCACACCTACGGCATCATCGAGCGCTACATCCCGGAGCAGGTCGCAGCCATGCGCGCGGCGCGGCAGCAGCATTGGGCGATCGATTTCACCGCGATCAACTGGATTCATGTCCCGGTCGCCCTTGGCTCGCTGCTCGCGGTGTTCGCCATGGTGGGCCGCGCGGCCTGGCGGCGCCGGCTCGACGATCTCACCCTGCTCGCCGCAACGGTGTCGCTCGCCATGCTCGGCAATGCCGTGATCTGCGGGGTGATGTCGGGACCGCATGACCGCTACGGCGCCCGCCTCGTCTGGATTGCCACCTTCACGGTGCTGATCGCGGCGATCAGGCAATTTGCACGCGACGACGAGCCGGCAGCAGATTCACTCCCGCTCTGACAGAAATTCCAGCACTCCCGTTTTGTAGACCTTGTCGCCGACCGCGCGCATGTGGTCGCGGTTGGGAATGTCGAGCACCTGCGCGCCCGGAATGATTTTTCCCAGCGCCTGCGCGGAGCCGGCGATTTCGTCCGACGTGCCGACCGCGATCAAGGCGGGCACCGCGATATCAGCGGCCTCCTCCTTCGTCATCAGCCGCCGTGAGCCGCGCATGCAGGCGGCGAGCGCGCGGCGGTCGGAGCGGGTCTGATCGGCGAACGCGCGAAAGGTCCGCCCCACCGGATCGGTCACCGCGTCGAGCGAGGACGCCTCGAGCGCTTCGGCGACATTCTCGCCGGGACCCCCGCCCTCGATCAGGGCCATGCCGATGCCGCCGAAAATCGCCGAGCGCAGCCGCTCGGGATGGCGCAGCGCCAGCCACGCCGTCATCCGCGCGCCCAGCGAGTAGCCCATGATATCGGCGCGTTCGATGTCGAGATGATCCATCAGCGCAGCGACGTCACCGGCCATGGTCGGGATGTGATAGGCCTCCGCGTCGTAGAGTTTTCCGGAATCGCCGTGGCCGCGATTGTCGAGCGCGATGACGCGGCGGCCGCTTTTCTTCAGCTCGGAAACCCAGGTCGGATAGACCCAGTTGACGTTCTTGGTCGAGGCGAAGCCGTGCACCAGCACGATCGGCTCGCCCTCGCCTTCGTCGAGATAGGCAATTTCAACGTCGCCGTTATGAAAACTCGGCATCTGGTATTCCCTGCATTTTGGGGGATCGAAGGCTAGCCGCTGGCGCTCGACATCGCCACGGCCGATTTGGCCGCGGCCATCTGCGCCCGCAGCCGCCGCGCCTTCCTGCGGTTCAACCACGACTGGGTCAGCCGTTCGGTGGTGGCCTTGATCGAGGACAACAAGCCGAACAGCGCGAGCACCGCGCTGAACAGCCACAGCGCCAGGTTGAAGCTCCCCGCCGCCAGCAGCAGCGCGCCGCGGCCGAGCATTTTCAGGATCGCGCGGGTCTGGCCGCCCTTGGATTCCGCAAGCCGCGCGGCGCGCGCGACGTCCTTGGGGTTCTAGGCGATTTTCAGGGTGTCCTGCGCGGCGCGGATGCCGGCCTTTTCGCCGACGCGGCCGACATCCTTGGCAAGCCGCACCAGCGCGCCGGCCTTCTCGGCGCGAAACGCA
>JBAUUA010001338.1:0-3468 GCA_049582465.1 Bradyrhizobium sp.
GTGGCGGTTGCGATCCTGATCGGGCTATTCGCGATCCAGTCACGGGGAACGGCGGCGATCGGCCATCTGTTCGGACCGGTCATGCTGGTCTGGTTCGTCACCATTGCCGCAATGGGGCTATCGGGCATCGTGCAGCATCCGTCGGTGTTTGCCGCGCTCAACCCGGTCCACGGCATGACCTATCTGCTGTCGAACGGCGTCACCGGTTTCTGGGTGCTCGGCGCGGTGTTCCTCTGCGTCACCGGCGCCGAGGCGCTCTATGCGGATATGGGCCATTTCGGCCGGGGCCCGATCAAGCTCGCCTGGTTTTCGATCGTCTTTCCCAGCCTGATCCTGAACTACGCCGGGCAGGCGGCGCTGGTGATCGAAGGCGCGCCGACCGATGGCAATATTTTCTATCGTCTCTGTCCCGAAATCCTGTTGCTGCCGCTGATCGTGCTCGCGACGATCGCCACGATCATTGCCAGCCAGTCGATCATTACCGGCGCGTTCTCGATGACGCGGCAGGCGATCCAGCTCGGCTGGCTGCCGCGGCTTGCGATCAAGCAGACCTCGTCGGAAGGCTACGGGCAGATCTATGTCGGCGTCGTCAACTGGCTGCTGATGATCGTGACCGTCGGGCTGACGATCGGGTTCGGCAAATCCGACAATCTGGCTTCGGCATACGGCATCGCCGTCTCGCTGACCATGCTGATGACGTCGGCGTTGCTTTTCATTGCGATGCGCGAGATCTGGGGCTGGAGCCTGTGGGCGGCTGGCTCCGTCGCCGCGTGCTTTCTCGTCATCGACAGCGCCTTCTTTCTCGCCAATCTCACCAAGATCGGCGAGGGCGGATATGTTCCGCTGATCCTGGCGATATGCGTCTACGGCGTGATGTGGATCTGGCATCGCGGCGCTGCCGCCGTCTCGGCCCGGATGCACGAAGCGCTGATCCCGGTTGCGGGATTCATGGCCGACATCGCCGCAAGAAAGATTCCGCGTGTTCCCGGCACGGCGGTATTCCTGACCCGGACGGAGCGGGACACGCCGCCGGTGATGGTGTGGCATGTCAAGCATAACCGCGCACTTCACGAGCATCTGTTCGTGCTGCGCGTGGAAATCCTGTCGGTGCCGTGGGTCTCCTCCGGCAACCGCATGTCCATCGAGGAGGTCGCGCCGAACTACTGGCGCGCGGAGGCCCGGTTCGGATTCATGGAGCGGCCCCATATCCCGGAACTGCTCGCCTCCAGCAAATCGCTGGGCTGCACGATCGACCTCAACGACGTCACCTACTACGTCGGTCATGAGACGGTGGTCGGCCGCGAGGACGGGAGGGGCTTGCCGGCATGGCAGGAGCGGTTCTTCGCCGTCATGGAGCGCAACGCCGTCCACGTCAGCGACTTCTTCAGCCTGCCCAACGATCAAGTCGTCGAGATCGGGCGGCAGGTTGCGATCTAGAGCCTGAACGAGGCCACCAGGTCAGATACCGGCCACTCCACGCCGGCCTCAAAATCCCTTGAGGTAAATCAAGACCTTCGTCAGTTTTCGGGCCAAGTTACAGGAGAGATCTTACGCTTGAGCTGCGCCCGATGGGCGCCGGCAGTCGGCGAGATCGCGGACGGGTTTGGTGGAACGTGATGATCAACGAACGCAGTATACCAGACGCGGGTCAACCGGGGACGCCGAGCAAGCTCGTTCCTTTTCCGGTGACGCCTCCCATCAAACCCAAGCCCCGCTTCAAAAAGGTTTGGCTCATTGGCGGGCTGGTATCATTGCTCGCCGTTGCAGCCATCGCTGCGACGTGGTGGGCTTTAGACGAACACAGCACCGTCCACTACGTAACTGCGCCGGTTGCGAAAGGTCCGGTGATCCGGACCGTGACCGCAACGGGAACAGTCAATCCGGAGCTGACAATCATTGTTGGCGCAGCCGTTTCCGGTTTTATCCAGGAGCTATATTGCGACTACAATACCCGAGTGAAAAAGGGCCAAGTCTGCGCTAGAATTGATCCCCGTCCTTATCAGAGCGTCGTCGATCAGAACAAGGCGAATCTGGCGGTCGCGAAAGCGCAACTCGAAAAGGACAAGGCCAACCTGACCTATGCGAAGCTTGCCCTCGGCCGTGCCGCCACCCTCCTGCCGACTCATGCGGTCTCCCAGGACGCCTATGACAGCGCCAAGAGCACTTACGACCAGGCGTTGGCGCAGATCACGTTCGACGAAGCAACCGTTCAGCAACGTCAGGCTTCGCTCGATGCCGCGCAGGTCAATCTCGACTATACAAGCATCGTGTCCCCCGTCGAGGGCACTGTAGTCTCGCGCAACGTGACCATGGGGCAGACGGTCGCGGCGAGCTTCCAGACTCCGACGCTTTTTCTGATCGCTACCGACCTCGCCAGGATGCAAGTCGACGCGAATGTGAGCGAAAGCGACATCGGCGGAATCAAGCTGGGCAACAAGGCAACCTTCACGGTGGACGCATACGCCAAGCGCACATTCGAGGGCAGGGTGACGCAGATCCGTCAGTCCCCGCAAACGGTCCAGAACGTCGTGACGTACGACATCGTGATCAGCGTCGATAATACGGACCTGACGCTCATGCCGGGCATGACGGCCGCCAGCCGCATCATCGTCGATCAACGCGACGACGCGATCCGGGTGCCAAACCAGGCGCTGCGTTATATTCCCAAGACCATCACGGGCGCCGTCAAGTCCGATCAGGCGCAAATCTGGGTCCTGCGCGACGGAGAGCCGACGTCAATCCCGGTGGTCGCCGGGCTGGACGACGATAATTTTACCGAAATCGCAAGCGGCGAAGTAAAGCCGGGCGATCTTGTTATCACCGCTGAGCAGGTCGCGACGGCCTCCAAAACTGCCATGCCGCGCTTTGGCCGCTGAAGTCGCGCTGGACAGGTGTTCGCAGGTCAAACATGCCGAACCCCATCATCAGAGTCGTGAACATCACGCGGACCTATCATGTCGGGGACGTAGATGTGCACGCGTTGCGAGGCGTCAATCTGATTGTCGAGCCCGGCGAATTCATCGCCATCATGGGTTCGTCCGGATCAGGAAAATCCACGCTGATGTCGCAACTGGGTTGTCTGGATCGGCCTTCCAGCGGAGAGTATTATCTGGAAGGCGTCAATGTCGCGGGGCTGACGGAGCCGGAGCTCGCTAGAATCCGCAGCGAACGGCTGGGTTTTGTCTTTCAAAGCTTCAACCTTCTCGCCCGCACCAGTGCGATCGAGAATGTCGCGCTGCCCTTGTTCTATGCCGCGGGAGGGGCTTCGAGCGGTGCCGAGCGCACCGAACGAGCTCGGGCATCGCTGAAACTGCTCGGTTTGGCCGACCGGGAGCGTAATACACCGGGGCAGTTGTCCGGGGGGCAGCAGCAGCGTGTCGCCATCGCGCGCGCCCTGATCAATGATCCGGTTTTGCTGCTTGCGGATGAGCCGACCGGCAATCTCGACACCAAGACGTCGCACGAGAT
>JBAUUA010001339.1:0-2445 GCA_049582465.1 Bradyrhizobium sp.
CAAGCTGGTGATGAATCAGAAGCTGGAGGCCAACGCGCTCAAGATCGCCGCCAACAATGCAGGCTATCAGGTCAAGGGCGACGTCAAGATCAACGGACAGCCGGCTTCGCTGGACTACCGCAAGCCGGCCGAGGGCGACGCGGATATCAAGCTGCAGGCGACGCTCGATGACGCCAGCCGCGCCAGGCTCGGACTGGATCTCGGCCCCGCCGTCAGCGGCGCGCTGCCGGTCAAGCTGACCGGCAAGATCGGCTCCGACAGCCGCCTCGGCGTCGAAGCCGACCTGACCGCCTTGAAGCTCGACAATATCCTGCCGGGTTGGGTCAAACTGCCGGGCAAGTCGAGCCGCGCCGTTTTCAACGTGGTGCAGAAGCCGCAATCGACCCGTTTCGAGGATATCGTCATCGACGGCGGCGGGGTTTCGATCAAGGGCGCGCTCGAGGTCGACCAGAACGGCGACCTCGTCAACGCCAACTTCCCGACCTACTCGCCATCCGAAGGCGACAAGACCACGTTGAAGGCCGAGCGGGGCTCCGACGGCGTGGTGAAGGTGACGATGCGCGGCGATGTGTTCGACGGACGCGGTTTCCTGAAGTCGGCCATTTCGGGCAAGGAGACTGACGTCAAGAACAAGACCAAGAGCGTCGATTTCGATGTCGACCTCAAGCTGGGCGCGGTCGCCGGCTACTTCGGCGAGGCGCTGCGCAGCGTCGACTGCAAGGTGTCGAGGCGCAACGGCGCGATCAAGAGCTTCACGCTTACCGGGAAGCTTGGACGCGATACCCCGCTGACGGCGGATTTGCGCAGTCGCCCGCAGGGGAAGGACGTGATCTATGTCGAGACCAACGACGCCGGCGCATTCTTCCGCTTCACCGACACCTATTCCAAGGCGATTGGCGGCCAGCTTCAACTGGCCATGGATCCTCCGACCGTCGATCCCAGCATGAAAGAGGGATTGATCAGCGTCCGCGATTTCTCCGTCAAAGGCGAGGCGTCGCTCGATCGGGTGGCGGCGGGCGGACAGACCGGCCTGCAGAACGGCGTCGCCTTCTCGCGGCTGCGTGCGGAATTCACCCGGCAAAACGGCCAGCTCACGATCCGGGACGGCGTCGTCAAGGGCCCGATGGTCGGCGGCACCATCGAGGGCAGCATCGATTACCCCGGCAACCAGGTGCGGATGAGCGGCACCTTCGTTCCGGTGTATGGCCTGAACAACATGTTCGGCCAGATTCCGATTGTCGGATTGTTTCTCGGCGGCGGCAGCAATGAGGGGTTGATCGGCGTCACCTACGAGATCGTCGGTACGCCCGGCCAGCCCGTGCTGAACGTCAATCCGATTTCGGCGATGGCGCCTGGTGTGCTCCGGAAAATCTTCCAGTTCAATCCGGGCAAGCAGAACACCCCGACCGAGTTTCCGCCCAACAACTGATCTGCGACCGCGATTATTTCCGGCGCTTCGGCGGATCGACGGCAACGCCTTCGCAAACGATTTGTCCCGCGACCAGCTTGAATTCAAGCCGGTCATATTCGCGCCGTGTCGCGCCGGGCTTCACCGGCAGGAGATCGGCGCGTCCCTGAATGGTCAGCGCTGCATGGCCGGCGCCCTGGACATCCGCATTCCACATCTTGATTCCGGTTTCCGCCCAGCGTCGCCGAATGAGTTTTTTTCGCTCCGACGGATCGGATTGCGCCGCCGTCGCCGATTCGGCCGATAGTTGCGGAGCGGCCACTGGCATGTCGGCGTTTGCGGCGCCGGGCATGTCGTCACGACCGGGTATTTCGCTGGGAGTGGGGGTTTCACCAAGGCTCGGTATTTCACCAAAGCTTGGTATTTCACCAGGACTCGGTATTTCATCGAGACCCGGTGTTTCCTCAACACCCGGCATCTCGCCAAGAAACGGGCTGACGAGCGGTTCGTCGCTGCTTTTGTTGCTGCGCAGTAATCCCGCAAATCTGGCGATGACGAACTGCACTGCCGCATTATTGCGCAGCAGGGACGCAACCTTTGCAACCAGCGGAAACGGTCTCGAGAAGTATTCAGCGTGTGACATTGGATGGACTCAGGGACGCAACCAGCCGCCCATGGTTAAACATCCCGCCGATTCGGTCCACTGCTGCAACTCCAACCTTCCTTCTTGCATTTGCCTTGCATTTCCGCGCAGGCCCGTGGGAAAATGGTTGCCGTATCGACCGCGCCAAGACGGTCGAGCGAGATCGGGGAAGGAGCACGGATGTTCACGGCGATGGCATGTGCCACGGTGGCACTGGTGGTTTTGATTGAGCGGCGGCGCAGTTTCAGCGACAATCCGGTCGGCGCGATCAGCACGTCGCGCGAGGGTTCGCGGTTTGGCTCTTATTTGCCTTTTGCGATCCTGATTGCGCTCGGCTTCGTTGTGGACGGATACCCTGGTAGCGCCCAGGCTTCGGTAACGCTCAGCCTTGCCT
>JBAUUA010001340.1:0-3384 GCA_049582465.1 Bradyrhizobium sp.
CCATCCGAAGCTCGATGCGATGGTCGGCTACGCCATCAACTACTATCGCGACTTCGTGGCGCCGACCAAGCAGTTCCGCGAGCCGGCCGATACCGAGCGCGCGGCGCTGCAGGATCTGCGCGATGCGCTGTCGCAGATGCCGGCGGACGCTTCCGCCGAGGACATCCAGAACGTGGTCTACGAGATCGGCCGCCGCGAGCCGTTCCTCGACGCGGTCAAGAAGGGCAAGGACGGCCGCCCGGGCGTCTCGCTCGACTGGTTCAACATGCTCTACCAGGTGCTGTTGGGTCAGGAAAAAGGCCCGCGCTTCGGTTCCTTTGTCGCGGTCTATGGCCTGGCGAACGCGGTCGCGATGATCGACGGCGCGCTGGCGCGGTCGGCTTAGGTTCCTTCACAACTCGTCATGCGCGGGCTCGACCCGCGCATCCATCTTGCTTCGCAAAACTTCTTGATCGATGGATTGAGGGGGCAAGCCCGGCAATGACGATCGCGGCGAACCATGCTACATTGTCTGCATAAGAAACGCACTCAACACGGGGAGATGCTCATGCAGTTCAGGGTTTCGCCGAAATCGCTTGGTGAATACAGCGCCGAAGAGTGGCAGGCACGCATCGATCTCGCGGCCGCGCACCGGTTGGCCTTCATGCACGGTTTCAACGAGGGCATCTTCAACCATCTGACCTTTGTGGTGCCGGGCCGCAGCGACCGCTATTACCAGATACCCTTCGGGATGCATTGGTCCGAAGTCACGGCCTCTTCCTTCATGGAAGTCGGCATCGATGACGGGGACGTCAAGCGCGGCGAGGGCGAGGTGGAGCGCTCCTGCTATTGTATTCATGCGCCGATCCACAACGCGCTGCCGCAGGCCAAGGCGGTGTTTCATACCCACATGCCCTATGCCAGCGCGCTCACGCGCCTCGAAGATCCGCGCATCAAGGAGATCGGCCAGACCGAGGTCGGAATGTCCGGGGAGATTGCGTATGACGACGAATATACCGGCCCGGCGCTCGATCCGGCCGAAGGCGCCCGCCTCGCACGCGTGATCGGCGACAAGACGGTGCTGTTCATGGCCAATCACGGCATCTCCACGGTAGGCCAGACCGTCGCTGACGCCTATGACCGGCTCTATTACATCGAACGCGCGGCGCAGGTTCAGATCTACGCGATGTGGACTGGGCAACCCTTGAAGAAACTCCCGAACGCCGTGGTCGAGAAGACCAGGCGCGATATCGGCGGGGCCAGCCTCTACAAGGGGCCGAGCCCGGCGCAGCGGCATTTCGATGCGCTGAAGCGCATCCTCGACCGCAAGGAGCCGGACTACGCGTCGTAACCCGTTGTCATGCGCGGGCTTGACCCGCGCATCCATCCACTTCCAAGGGCCGCTTTCAGCTTGATGGATTGCCGGGTCATAGGCCCGCGGAAGCGACGCCGTCCTTCGGACGGCTATGCCCGGCAATGACGACTATGTATCTACTGGCTCACCCACACGATCCGCGCGATCCACTCGACGTCGCCTGCCGACAGCGTGCGGTCGACATGGCTGGAATTCAGCGCCTGCAGTTCCAGCGTCTTGGCGGTGCGGCGCTTCATTTCCCGGACCATCAATTCGCCGGCCCTGGTCTTCACCACCACGCGATCGCCGCGCCGGATCGGCGTGCCCGGCGACACCACGATGACGTCGCCGTCGCGGTAGGCGGGCCGCATCTGGTCGCCTGAAATCTCCAGCGCGTAGGCGTGCTCGTCATTGATGGACGGCAGCGCCGCCTCGTCCCAGCCCTTGCCGGCCGGGAACCCGCCGCCGTCGAAATGGCCGCTGACGGCGGCTTGCGCGAAGCCGAGCAGCGGCACCGACTGCACGGCCCGGGCGCCGTCGCCGATCAACTGCACGAAACCGTCGATGGAACTATTGGTGGCGGCCAGCGCCTTGGAGACCGATTCGGTCGAGGGCCAGCGTTCGCGCCCATCGGGCGTGATGCGCTTGGATTTATTGAAGGTGGTGGGATCGAGGCCGGAGCGCTTGGCGAGCCCAGACGGCGACAATCCGGCGCGCTCGGCCAGCCGGTCCAGCGCGGTCCAAATCTGCTCGTGGGTCAGCGTTTTCGGGGCTTTCGGCTGTCTGGCCATGATGCGGTGCCTTCCCGATCTAGGAATTATTACCTCAAAGGGCCGTCTTTCGCAATCCGGTCACGGCGCCCGGCGCTACGCCCTTGAGTTAAGCAGGCCCCGCCGATACGGTCGGCGCCAGTTCCGGCAAACCCGGGAAAATCCCAAGAGACTCAACGGTAAGGCAGGACTCCCGGCCCGTGCGCAGCATCTACAAACTCTGTCCTGCTTCGGCCTGGCGCGAGGCCGAGCGGCAAGGCGTGTACCGGGGCAGCGCCGACGACGCGCGCGACGGCTTCATTCATTTTTCCCAGGCCTCCCAGGTGGCGGAGACCGCCCGGAAGCATTTCTTCGGCCAGACCGGCCTGTTCCTGATCGAAGTCGATGCCGACGCGCTGGGCGGGGCGCTGCGCTGGGAACCCTCGCGCAACGACGAGCTGTTTCCGCATCTCTATGGGGAACTCGATCTCGGCGCCGTGATCGGCGTGCGCGACATGCAGGCCCGGTCCGACGGCACCCACGACATCCCGGAGCTCGCCCCGTGATCCGCGCCTTCGACGCCTTCTCGCTGCCGCTGCTGCGCTGGTTCGATCCGGAGGACGCGCATCGGCTGGCGATCCAGGGCTTGAAGCTGCTGCCGCCGACGCGGCCGCGGCCGGACGACGCGAAACTGGCGGTGCGGGCGTTCGGCCTGAATTTTCCCAATCCGATCGGCATGGCCGCGGGCTTCGACAAGAGCGGAGAAGTGCCGGACGCGCTGCTGCGGCTGGGGTTCGGCTTTGTCGAAGTCGGAACCGTGACGCCGAAGCCGCAAGTAGGCAATCCGCGGCCGCGGCTGTTCCGGCTGGAACGGGACGAAGCCGTGATCAACCGCATGGGATTCAACAATGACGGCGCCGAAGCGGTGCTGCGGCGGCTGGCGTCGCGCGCCCATCTCGGCGGCATCGTCGGCGTCAATGTCGGCGCCAACAAGGATGCCGCGGATCGCGTCGCCGATTATGTCAAGCTGATCGAGACCTTCGCGCCGGTGGCGAGCTATTTCACCGTCAACGTCTCGTCGCCTAACACGCCGGGCCTGCGCAATTTGCAGCAGGCCGCGGCGCTCGACGATCTCCTGGCCAAGGTGATCGACGCGCGCGAGCGGGTGCGGGAGAATGCCGGCGATTCGCCGGTGCTGCTGAAGATCGCTCCCGATCTCAGCCTCGCCGAACTCGACGACGTCGTTCAGATCGCCCGCTCGCGCCGCGTCGACGGCATGATCGTGGCCAATACCACGCTGGG
>JBAUUA010001341.1:0-5311 GCA_049582465.1 Bradyrhizobium sp.
CCTGTTGCCGGCCTGTGCCCCCTGCTGAACGCCCTGAACCACCTGTGCATCTACCGCGGAAGGTGTGCCGAGGAGCAGGACGACAACGGCGCCGAACGCGAGACGCCTTGTCAGAGGCGCTCGCGCTGTCGATGTCGGGCTGATCATTTACTGGTCTCCATGGTCGGTCTTGAACTGCGGGCAGAGCGTGCGTGCGGGAGGGGGTTGGGAATCCTGCCGCCATATCCCGACAATATCGTTCTCGCACCGCGCAAGTCTACCGTTCACCGCTTCCGCCCCATCGAGAAACCGCTGCCGCGCAAGCCAGTTACACCGAACGAAGACGGCACGGCCTCAGCATGGCACACCGCCCCGATCGATACTTGGCGTCGATGTGTGCGCCGCAATATTCAGATAGCTCGTAGACGGACCGCATGGGGAACCAGTGCTGCGGCGTGTGGGTACACAACGTTAGTTCTAGGGTTTGGAGCCAGCTGATTTCTCGACAGACGTCGGCAATTCTGCTCTGATCTCGCAACATAAAACTTCCGCGCATCATGCCAGCTCAGCTCGCGTGTCGCAAAGACGGAGGAAAAACCAAAACATTTTGGCTCAGCAGAGAGGGAACGCCATGTCACGGAGAAAGCTGTCTCGACGAGAATTCGTAGCTGCTACCGCACTAACGTCCGCTGCGATGATCACCGCCCCCTATGTCCGGGGCGCCTATGCGGCCGGCAAACTGACGATGGGCTTCTGGGATCACTGGGTGCCCGGCGCCAACAAAGCCTCCACCGATCTGGTCAACGAATGGGCTGCCAAGGAGAAGGTTGAAGTCTCCATCGACTACATTACGAGCCAGGGCAACAAGAACCTCCTGACCATTGCTGCTGAAGCCCAGGCGAAATCGGGCCACGACATTCTCGCGATGCCGACCTGGTGGCCCCACGCGAATTCCGAATATCTCGAGCCCGTCAATGACATCATGGAGCCGCTGATCAAGCAGAACGGCACTGTGAACGGCACGGTGCAGTATCTCGGCCAGCTCGACGGCAAGTGGCTCGGCGTTCCCGCCTGTGTCGGCAGCCAGATCAAGGGCCCCTGCTCCCGTATCGATATGATGAAGCAGTATGCGAACATCGACGTTCAGGCGATGTATCCGGCGGGCGCTGAACCCAAAGCGGACAATTGGACGCTGGACACATTCCTCAAGGCGGCAGAGGCCTGCCACAAGGGGGGCTTTCCCTTCGGAATCGGCCTCGGTACGACCAGCGACTCCGTCGATACCGCCGGTGCCATCTTCGAGTCATTCGGCGCCAAGCTCGTCGACGGCAAAGGTAACCTGACGGTCAAGACCGATGAGGTGCGGCAGGCGCTCGAATTCTACAAGAAGCTGATTGCCTTCCTGCCGCCGGATGTGGGGGCCTGGGACGACGCCTCCAACAACAAATGGCTGGTCGCGGGCAAGGGCGCCATGATCATGAACCCGCCGAGCGCCTGGGCCGTTGCCAAGCGTGACGCGCCGCAGATCGCGGAACAGTGCTGGACCCACGGATTCCCGGCCGGACCGAAAGGAAGGTTCGCACCGTTCCTGCCATACTTCTGGACCACCTGGAACTTCTCCAAGAACAAGGAGGCGGCGAAGAGCCTGCTGGTTCATCTGTCGCAACCGGCGTCGGTCGAGAAGATGGTCGACGCCAGCGGCGGGTACGACTTGCCGGCATTCGAGAAACTGACGACCTTCAAGGTTTGGCAGGAGCAGGGTCCGCCGAAGGGAACGCTGTTCCACTATCCAAATCCCTACAACCATCAGAAACTGTCGATCGCCGCCTCGCCGGCACCGCCGAAGATCGCCCAGCAGATCTATGCGCAGGCGACCCTCACCAAGATGTGCCTTCGGTACTATCAGGGTGAAGCGATGGAGAAGACACTGGCCTGGGCGGAAGGCGAGTGCGAAGGCTTCATGCGCAGCTGACGCGAAGGATTTCGCCGCAACGGCCCGCCCGATCGCGGTCTGGTGCGGCGCATCCATCCACTCTTCACGATCGGGGCCGGCATGCAGCCGGCTTCCGGCCTGAGATGATACTCGCGAGGAAGATGCATCATGGTTGACGTCGCAATTCAGCCCAACAGCGTTGCCCGTGCTGGAGGCGCTCGCAAACGCACAAGTCTGCGGACGGCGCTAAAACGGAAGTCGACCGCGGCGTTTCTCATGACGCTGCCGCTGATCCTTCTGATCAGCGTTCTGGTTCTCTATCCCGCGTTCTACTCCCTGTATCTGGCGACGCTGAACAAAACGATGCAGCGCTTCGTCGGTCTCGGCAATTTTGAATTCCTGTTCAAGCGCGACACCTTCTGGCTGGTCGTCAAACAGTCGTGCATCTTCGCGATTTCGGCTGTCGTATTCAAGGCGCTGATCGGCTTCATCGTCGCGCATTTCGTTCACAACATTCCGGCCAAGGGCCAGCGCAAGTGGCGCGGCATGCTGCTGGTGCCATGGGTGATTCCTCCGGCGATGAGCACGCTGGCGTGGCTGTGGCTGTTCGACCCTTCCTACAGCGCCTTCAACTACACCCTGTCGTTTTTTGGTATAGGGCCGATCCCCTGGACCGGCGATGCCAACTGGGCCCGCTTCACGGTCATCCTGGTCAACATATGGTATGGCGCGCCGTTCTTCATGATCATGTACCTGGCGTCGCTGAAATCGGTGCCCGATCAGCTCTATGAGGCCGCGGCCATCGACGGCGCCAACTGGTGGCAGCGCATCTGGTACGTCACGCTGCCGATGATGCGCAACATCATCGCGATCACCACGCTGTTCTCGCTTATCGTCACGTTTGCGAATTTCGACATCGTGCGGATCCTGACCGCCGGCGGGCCTTTGGACTACACCCACATCTTCGCGACATGGGCCTTCAGGGTGGGCATCGAGGGCAGCGATATCCCGCTCGGCGCCAGCGTCTCGCTGTTCATGGTGCCGATCCTCGCCGTCGCGGCGATCTTCATCCTGCGCGACGTCAACAAACGCGGGAACGAAGCCTGATGACAAGCACAATCGTAATCGACAAGGCCGCGCCGACCCGCAACGTCAAATATGGCAGCATGAGCCGCGACCGCACCTGGGCGCTGCGATGGTCGTACTTCTTTCTCACCCTGTTCGCGATCTTCTCGCTGGTGCCGCCGCTCTACATGCTGATCACCTCGCTCAAGGGAAGCGCGGAGATTTCGGCGGCGACCAACCCATGGTGGGTGTTTCATCCGACGCTATCCAACTACGTCGAGTTGCTGACATCGAACCAGTACTTACGGTTCTTCCTGAACTCGGCGATGGTTTCGATCTTCGTCGTGACCATCACCATGCTGATCAGCGTGCCGGCCGCGTTCGCGCTGGCGCGGATGCGGTTCTGGGGCTCGGCGACGCTTGCGACCGGCGTTTTCCTGACCTACCTCATTCCTGACAGCCTGCTGTTCATTCCGCTGTTCAAGATGTTTGCCGTCATCGGCGACTGGACCGGGATCCAGCTGATCAACAGGTGGTACGTCCTGCTGTTCATCTATCCGACGCTCACGGTGCCGTTCTGCACATGGATCATGATCGGCTATTTCGCCTCGATCCCGAAGGAACTCGACGAGGCCGCCATCATCGACGGCGCGTCCTGGTTCCAGACCTTGACGCGGATCTTCATTCCGGTGGCGCTGCCCGGCCTGATCGCCGCGACCATCTTCGCCTTCACGGTGTCATGGGCGCAATTCCTGTATCCGCTGGTGTTCACGACCTCGACCGATCAGCAGGTGCTGCCGGTCGGCATCATCACCACGCTGATCAAGGGGGATGTCTTCAACTGGGGACAGATCATGACCGGCGCCCTGCTCGGCGCCGCCCCGCCGCTCATCATCTACGCATTCCTGATGGACTATTACATTGCCGGGCTGACCGCCGGCGCCACAAAGGGTTGATGCTCATGGCTGACGTGACGTTGCGTAAGGTGATCAAGCGCTATGACGAGGTCGAGGCGGTGCGCGGCATCGATCTCGATATCGCCGACCATGAGTTCGTCGTGCTGGTGGGCCCGTCGGGCTGCGGCAAGTCGACCACACTGCGGATGATCGCAGGGCTGGAGGACATCACCGGCGGCGATATCATGATCGGCGGCGACGTCGTCAACGACGTGCCGCCGAAGGACCGTGACATCGCGATGGTTTTCCAGAACTATGCGCTGTATCCGCACATGACGGTCGCCGAGAACATGTCGTTCGGCCTGCGCCTGAAGCACTATCCGAAGGCCGAGATCAAGAGCCGCGTCACCGAAGCCGCCCGCATGCTCGACATCACCGACCTGATCGACCGCAAGCCGAAACAGCTTTCCGGCGGCCAGCGCCAGCGCGTCGCGATGGGGCGCGCCATCGTGCGCAACCCCAAAGTGTTCCTGTTCGACGAGCCACTCTCCAACCTCGACGCCAAGCTTCGGGTGCAGATGCGGATCGAGATCAAGAAGGTGCACCAGAAAGTGCGCACCACCACGGTCTACGTCACCCACGACCAGGTCGAGGCGATGACCCTCGCCGACCGCGTCGTGGTGATGAACCACGGCCGGATCGAGCAGATCGGCACGCCCAACGAACTCTATCACCATCCGGCGACGCGCTTTGTCGCCGGCTTCATCGGCTCGCCCGCGATGAACTTCGTATCCTGCCGGCTGGAAGAGGCCGGCGGCAGCCTGAATATCCGGTTGACTGACCGCCTCGCCTTCCCGCTGCCGCCGGCGCGCGCGGCGCGCTATCGGAACGTTCCGCGAGACGAAAAATTGCTGCTCGGCATTCGCCCGGAGCACATCACCGAAGCCAAGCAGCACAAGGAGCCGGGGGTCGAAACCTTCGATACGGTGCTGGACGTCACCGAGCCGATGGGAATGGAGACGCTGATCTACTTCATGCTCGACGGGGTGGAAGTCTGCGGGCGGGTCAATCCCAATGCCGGCGCGCGGGTCGGCGGCCCGCTCCGATTGGCAGTAGACCTCAACAATATGCACCTGCTAAATGAGGGCACCGGCGTCGTCCTTTGACGGCGCACAACAAGAAAAGCCACGGGCTGGGCAGGACGGGGAATGGCGACCAACAAGAAGAAAATTTTCGTCACTGAATCGATGTCGCAGCAAGGACGGGCTCTGTTGAAGGAGCGGGACGACATCGAGCTCGTCGAATTTCCCAACATGATCTCCGCTGGGGATTTCGAGGCCATGCTGCGCCAGCAGGCGCCGGTCCATGGCGTGGCGCTCGGCGCCACCCGGTTCGGCGAGCCTGAGCTGGAGGCTTCCAGGGACATGAAGGTGGTGAC
>JBAUUA010001342.1:0-2831 GCA_049582465.1 Bradyrhizobium sp.
CTGTCACACCTTCTCGAACGGCACGTCGATCTTGCTGCGCTTTTTTTCCAGCCACTCCGGCACCGGCAGGTTTTTCGAGCGCATGAATTCCGGATTGAACAGTTTTGACTGATAGCGATAGCCGGAATCGCAGAGAATGGTCACGATGGTGTGGCCCGGCCCCAGCTGCCGGGCCAGCCGGATCGCACCGGCGACATTGATGCCGGTGGAGCCGCCGAGGCACAGACCTTCATGCTCGAGCAGTTCGTAGATCACCAGCACGGCTTCTTCGTCGGGTATCAGGAAGGCAGTGTCGACTTTCGCCGTCTCGATGATATTCGTGACGCGGCCAAGGCCGATGCCTTCGGTGATCGATCCGCCCGGCGTCACCTTGGCTTCGCCGTGCGTGAACCATTCGTACATCGCCGCACCCCGCGGGTCGGCGCAGGCGGTGACGATGTCCTTGTTCTTTTCCTTCAGATAGCGGCTGATGCCGGCCAGCGTGCCGCCGCTGCCGACCGAGCAGATGAAGCCGTCGACCTTGCCGCCGGTCTGCTGCCAGATCTCCGGCCCGGTGGATTCGTAATGGGCCTTGGCGTTGTCGAGGTTGTTCCACTGGTCGGCGAACAGCACGCCGTTCGGCTCGGTCTTGCGCAACTGGTCGGCGAGCCTCTTTCCGAGATGCGCGTAGTTGTTCGGATTGGAGAAGGGCAGCGCCGGCACTTCCAGCAATTCGGCGCCGCATAGCCGCAGCACGTCCTTCTTTTCCTGGCTCTGGGTTTCCGGAATCAGGATCAAGGTCCGGTAACCGCGCGCGTTCGCCACCACCGCAAGGCCGATGCCGGTATTGCCAGCGGTCGCCTCGACCACGAGGCCGCCGGGCTTGAGATCGCCGCGCTTCTCGGCCTCGAGGATCATCCACTTGCCGGCGCGGTCCTTGACCGATTGGCCGGGGTTCATGAATTCGGCCTTGCCGAGGATGGTGCAGCCGGTCGCCTCGGAAGCCCGCGTCAGCTTGATAAGCGGCGTATTGCCGATTGCCTCGACGACGTCGTTGTTGATTCTCATGTCGGGAAAAGCGCCAGTCCGTTGCCAAATCTGGCGACGACCCTAAAGCGCCGGCGTGGAAAGTGGAAGCTGCTTTTGCGTTGCTTTTCGCAGTGCAGCTATTTCGACTTTGCGAACACCACCTGGCGCACGTCGATATTCCCCGACAGGAATCCGGCCTCGCAGTAAGCGAGGTAGTATTCCCACAACCGCCGGAACCGGTCGTCGAAGCCTGACGGCCTCAGATTGGGCCAGGCCGCGCGGAAATTGCTTCGCCAGATGGCCAGCGTCTTGGCATAATCTTGCCCGAAAATGCGCTCGCGGATGACGGGAACGCCGAACCGCTCGCCCAGCGCTTTCAGGATCTGCGGCGAGGGCAGCATGCCGCCGGGAAAAACATAACGCTGGATGAAATCGACCTCGCGGCGATAGGTCTGGAACAGGCTGTCCTGAATGGTGATGGCCTGGATGCCGGCGAGCCCGCCGGGCAACAGCCGGTCGCGCAGCTGCGAGAAATATTTCGGCCAGAACTGCTCACCGACCGCCTCGATCATCTCGATCGAGGCGATCCGGTCATAGCGGTCGCGCTCGTCGCGGTAGTCCTGCAGCCGGATTTCGACCTTGTCGGCAAGGCCGGCCTCCTGAATCCGCCGCTGCGCGAAGTCCCGCTGCTCCTTGCTGATGGTGAGTCCGACCACCCTGGCGCCGAAGGCCTTCGCTGCATATTCCGCGAAGCCGCCCCATCCGCAGCCGATCTCCAGCAATTTCTGCCCCGGCTGCAGATCGATCGCTTCGGCCAGCCTGCGGTACTTGTTGTTCTGCGCGGCCGCGAGATCGGGGGTGTGATCCTCGAACAAGGCGGAGGAGTAGGTCATGCTCGGATCGAGCCACGCCGAGTAGAACGCGTTGCCGATGTCGTAATGGGCATAGATGTTGCGGCGCGCCTGGCGCCTGGTGTTGCGGTTGAACCAGTGCCGGACGACCTGAACGAAGCGTATCAGCGGCTTGTCGCCGAGCATCGCCTGGATCAGGTCGTGATTGACGCAAAACAGATAGAGGAATTGCGTCAGGTCGGGCGTGTCCCATTCGCCGTTGAGATAGGCCTCGGCTATTCCGATGTCGCCGCCGTTCAGAAGCCGCGACGCGAAGCCGAAATTGTAGAGTGTCATCGCCGCGGCCGGGCCGGGCTCCAGGCCGCCGAGCCTGATGACGCGGCCGTCGGGCAGCGTCACGTCGAGCGTGCCGCGCCTGAGCCGCGAGCCGAAGCCGAGTGCCAGCCGGACAACTCGCGGCAGATCGGAAAGCACCGTCTCCACATTCTCGGGGGTTACTGAGATCAACGCAGACATGTACAGACCCATCGCGTGCTGTGGCTCTGTGTCCGAAACCTTGGTGTGGGCCGATTTATCCTAGATCCGCCCCTCAATGGACCAGAGCTCTTCCCCGCGGATCCGGTTTCCTCCTGGCCACCGCAGGCAATGCTGCTCCAGTATAGTCATTGCCTTTGCCGGCCGCCAAGATGGTATTCGCGGTTGCGGCATTTGGGCGTTGCACCATTCGCGCCCTTGAACCACAGCCGCAGGGCTTCCCAATCGATCGCCGCGACGATCTTGAAGGTGACGAGCGGCAGCGCAAGGAACGCGTACAACAGCGCCGCGTTGGGCAGGCCCGCGGCGGCGGCCGATGAAGGTCGCGGCGAGCAGGGGGCCCTCGCGGTCGGTCTCGAGGATGCGCAGGCTGACGCGCTCCTGCGGCGGCGAGACCCGGAAATGATAGCGCATCGCCATCCCGATGAAGGGCGACAC
>JBAUUA010001343.1:0-5149 GCA_049582465.1 Bradyrhizobium sp.
CGGCAACAGCCGACCTGGATGCGCGAGCCCGGAATCCATAACCGCCATCAGGAGCATGGATTCCGGGCCCGGCGGCGAACGCCGTCGTGGTCGCGATCAGCGTCCGGCGAGCACCATGCGGCCCGTCAACTGGTCCCAGAACGCGCACTGGTGCGCGGTGGCGAAGTTCGTCTCCGTGGTCGGCGTCGGCGCGACGAGCGACTGCATCACCTGATGCCCGCGCTCGAACTGCGGCCAGTGCGGCGCGCCGTTCCCGTTGGGGTCGCCGCTCCTGGCGAACTCCGTCCAATAACCGACCATCTTGTCCGCCAGCAGCCGCTGGTTGGCGTTGAGCGGCGTCTGCGGGAGATTCAGGCCAAGTCCCGACGGATTGGCGGTCGGGAAGATGTACTGGATCTCCGAGGCGTGCGCTGCGCCGTAAGGGAAGCTCACAGGGGGCAGGAAGTTCTGCGGCGCATTCCCGTCGTTGAACTCGTAGGCGAAGGTCCGGACGAACCCTGACGCAAGCTCGTCCGCGAACCGGGCCGTGCAGGCGAATATCGCGTCCGTTCCGAGGGCGCCAACCGCCTGGTCGTAAGTCGGGAAGCTCGCGCCCGGATACTGCGCCTGGACGAGCGCCACCGCCGGGTTCGTGGGGGCGATGCCGATCGTGGCGGCGATCGCCGCCGGATAGGTGGCGGCGGTCACCGGGTGGCCGGTGAGATCGAAGTCGAGCGCCACGAACAGGTTCCACTCGTCGTGATTGGAGCCGTTCATCAGCGGCACGCGATTGAACTGTCCGCTCGCAAGCGCTGCGCCGACCGACTGCGTCAGGAGCTTGCCGTCGATGTTGGGCGCCGGGCTGAAGCTGGCGACACCGAGGATCGTCGAAACCGGCAGCGCGCGCAGGCATGTCAGTACGTCAGCCGGGTTGGGTTGATTGCACGAGACCCCGTTCGCGAAATTCGTCCCGGCCGCTTCAGCCTGAGCCAGCGTGGGCTGCGTCAGCAAATAGGCCCCGCTCTCGACGATCGCGCGATGGAACAATCCGCGGGCCGTTGGCGACACGAGATTGACGAAGGTGCTCAGTCCGCCTGCGGATTCGCCGAACACCGTCACCTTCTCCGGGTCGCCGCCGAACGCGCGGATGTTCCGCCGCACCCATTTCAGGGCGGCCTGCTGGTCCTGGAATCCATAATTGCCCGATATGCGATCGGGAGACTCGCCGGTCAGCGCCGGATGGGCGAGGAATCCAAGCGCGCCGAGCCGGTAGTTGATGGTCACGACGACGACGCCGCGCTGCACCAGCCTGGTCGCGTCGTATTCGTTGCTCTCGCCAACCGCAAGCGCGCCGCCATGGATCCACACCATCACCGGGCGTCCCTCATCGCGGCCAAAATCGCGCCCGTCGCCGCGGTCGGAATCGTGATCGCCGCTCCGGTTAGGGGTGTACACGTTGAGGAACAGGCAATCCTCGGTCAGCGTCGCGTTGCCGAACGGCGTCGGTCCCTGCGGACAATGGTTGCCGAACTGTGTCGCGTCCTGCGTGACGACCGAGGGCGTCACGGGCTGCGGCGGCTTCCAGCGCAGGTTCAAAGTCACCGGCTGGGCGTACCGGACGCCGAGGAATTGCCGCACGGTGCCAGTGGTGTCGAGCTTGCCCTGGAACTTGCCGTCCGGCGCCGCCACCAGCGTGGAGGCCGCAAGCGACCGGTCAGCCGGCGCTGCCAATGCGAAGGCGGCGCCGAGCAGCACCGGGCAGAGCGTGCCCCATAGCCATCGTCGCGGCCGCGCCTTTTCTTGCAGTCGTTGAATGGAAGCGACTTTTGCTGTGAACATGATGTCTCCTCCTGCTGAATGTTTGTTGCGCTACGAGATTTCGAGCGACGCGACCCGAGCCGCCACGCGACCCTCCACGCCCGGCAGGATTTTCCCTGCCCGGCCTTTGGTAAGCCAAGGTTGTGACAGATCGATATCGCAGCTTGAACGATACTGCGCAATTTACCGGTATGTCCAGCGGCGCGCTCAGCCCCGGTGCACCCGAGCTCGCACTGCGTCATGATCGAGCTGGAGAACAACGCTGTCGCTGGTCCGGATCGCATCCATGCCGGGAAATGAAAAAAGGCGCGACACCCACGTGTCGCGCCTTTATTGTATTGTCAGGTCGCTCCCGCCTTCTGCGCGTATTCCCATGCGGCCTTCGACAGCGGCACCGTGCGCTTGGCGGATTCCATCGCCTTCGCGTTGGCCGCGGTGCCGTCGCGGATCCGCCCGGCGATACCCTGGGTGATGCCGGCGAGCCGGAACAGGTTGTAGGAGAAATACCAGTTCAAATCTGGCACGGCTGTGCCGGTAACGTTGCAGTAGATCTGCGCGGCCTCTTCCATGCTCGGGATGTTCAACGCCTTGAGATCGGCGTTGGCGAGGCCGGGCATGGTCCATTGCATCAGGAGGTACGTGAAATCGGCCATGGGATCGCCGAGTGTCGAGAGCTCCCAGTCCAGCACCGCCAGCACCCGAGGTTCGGTCGGGTGGAAGATCATGTTGTCGAGGCGGTAGTCGCCGTGGACGATCGAGACTCGCTCCTGCTGCGGCACGGTCTTGGGCAGCCATTCGGCGAGCTTCTCGAATTCCGGAATGTGCTGGGTCTCGGAGGCGCGGTATTGCTTGGTCCAGCGGTCGACCTGGCGCGCGAAATAATTGCCGGGCTTGCCGAAATCGCCGAGCCCGATTCCTTGCGGATCGTAGGTGTGCAGCTTCGCCAGCGTCTCGATCTTGCTGGTGAAGATCTTGCGGCGGTTTTCCGGCGTCTGGCTCGGCAGCGTCGGATCCCAGAACACCCGGCCCTCTTCCATCGACATGATGTAGAAGGCCGAACCGAGGACGCTGTCGTCGGTGCAGAGCGCATAGGCCTTCGCGACCGGGAAACCCTGCTTGCCCAGCGCCGCGATGACGCGGAACTCGCGATCGACCGCATGCGCCGACGGCAGCAATTTGCCGAACGGCCGGCGGCGCATCACATAGGATCGCGCCGGCGTGTCGAGCCGGTAGGTCGGATTGGACTGGCCGCCCTTGAACTGCAGGATGACCAAGGGTCCCTGATAGCCTTCAACGTGTTCGCGCATCCAGCCGTCGAGCCTGAGCTCATCGACCCGATGCCGCTCCTCAACGGGCTTGGTGCCCGAAAACTCCTCGTCGTTCCTGACGCCGTCGGCCACGATGACGCTCCCTTATTTCTTGGGGAGCGCCATATTTCGCGGGGCTCCCTAGAGCGGCATGACTTATCGTCATCCCGCTCTATGTCCTTGTCTAGTCGCGCGTCCGGACGGAAAACCGGTCCCCACTTTTCCTGGACGCGCTCTTAGTGCGTGGGAGAGTTTGCATACTTCCGAAGTTCAAGTCTGGCAATGGCGCGGTTATGGACCTCGTCCGGACCGTCGGCCAGGCGCAGCGTGCGAATGTGCGCGTAGGCCTTGACAAGGCCGGCATCGTCGGATACGCCGCCGCCGCCATAGGCCTGGATCGCGTCGTCGATGATCTTCAGCGCCATGTTGGGGGCCGCCACCTTGATCATGGCGATTTCGAGCTGGGCAGTCTTGTTGCCGACCTTGTCCATCATGTCGGCGGCCTTCAGGCACAACAGCCGGGTCATCTCGATGTCGGTGCGGGCCTCGGCGATGCGCTGTTCCCAGATCGAGTGCTCGATGATCTTCTTGCCGAACGCAGTGCGAGACGACAGCCGCCGCACCATCTTTTCCAGCGCCTCCTCGGCCACGCCGATGGTACGCATGCAATGATGGATGCGGCCGGGGCCGAGACGGCCCTGCGCGATCTCAAAGCCCCTGCCCTCGCCGAGCAGGATATTCTCCTTGGGAACACGGACATTCTCGAGCAGCACCTGGGCGTGGCCATGCGGGGCGTCATCGAAGCCGAACACCGGCAGCATCTTCTCGACCTTGATGCCGGGGGTGTCGAGCGGCACCAGGATCTGCGACTGCTGCTGGTGCTTGGCCGCGGTCGGATCGGTCTTGCCCATCAGGATCGCGATCTTGCAGCGGGGATCGCCGACGCCCGACGACCACCATTTGCGGCCGTTGATGACGTAGTGATCGCCGTCGCGCTTGATGCTGGTTTCGATGTTGGTCGCGTCCGAGGAGGCGACCGCCGGCTCGGTCATCAGGAAGGCGGAGCGGATCTCGCCGTTCATCAGCGGCTTCAGCCACTTCTTCTTCTGCTCCTTGGAGCCGTAGCGCATGAACACTTCCATGTTCCCGGTATCGGGCGCCGAGCAGTTGAACACTTCGGAAGCGAAGCTGATGTGGCCCATTTCCTCGGCCAGCAGCGCGTATTCAAGGTTGGTCAATCCCGCGCCGCGGAATTCGTCGTCCTCATGCGAGGACGGCGGCATGAACATGTTCCAGAGGCCTTCGGCCTTCGCCTTTTTCTTCAGGTCCTCGAGGATCGGGATCACCTTCCAGCGTTCGCCGGCCTCGTCCTGCTGCCGATAGATCGGCACCGCGGGCCGCACGTGCTTGGTCATGAACGACTGCACGCGGTTGAGCCAATCCTTCTGCCTGTCCGACAAATTGAAGTCCATGGGACGCTCCTCACCTCTTTTGAAATCGTTGGCCGCGACTGTCTGCCCGCCGCTGCGTCGCCGCAAGATCAATTCTCGCAGCCGGCGCGGCGGGCTGGCGGCCCGTGGCGGACCCGAATTACCGCCCCGCGAAAATCCGCGGATTGACTTTTCCGGCCCTTCAAACGATAGTTTCATACAAGTGTTTGAAATGCAACTCCCCCCGAGGGGATCAGCCATGCCGTCCGATCAGACCCGCACCGCCATTCTCGCCGCCGCCGAGCGGCTCTACGCCGACCGCGGCTTCGGCGACGTCACGCTGCGCGACATCGTCGCGGCGGCCAGCGTCAATCTGGCGGCGGTGAACTATCATTTCGGCTCTAAGGACGAACTGATCGCCGAACTGTTCGTCACCCGCTCGATCGCCACCAACCGCGAGCGGCTGAACGAATTGAAGGCCGCCGAGGAACAAGGCGGTGGCCGCGCCGAGATCGGCGCCATCCTGCGCGCGCTGGTAGGACCGACCCTGCGCGGCTGCCTCGGTCCCGACAGCGAACGCTCGACGGCGGCGCGCTTCATGATCCGCGCCTCGAT
>JBAUUA010001344.1:0-2139 GCA_049582465.1 Bradyrhizobium sp.
GCCTACAAGCGGATCGCCGACTACGCCGGCGAGGACAACGTCAAGAAATTCCGCGACATCGTCGAGAAGAACCGAAAGGCCTAGCAATCCCGCGGCGGGGAGGCGGCGGCGCATGCAGCGTCGCTGCCGCCCTCGCGGTCAATTCAACCGGATGGACGCGCGAACAAGATGGCGCGATGGCGAGGACCGGGCCCCGCTGGTCAGACTGCCTCAATAACCCTTGACGGTGCGGACTTCCCGGGCTGGTGGCGCGGCCTGCTCCGGAGTTCCTCCGGTTGCCTGACCCGAACTCACCAGCTCAGCCTGCACCGCTTCCGATATCAAGGCGGAAACATCCGGCTTGGTGACCGCCAACCCGATCAAAAAGGCAACCAAGAGGACGGGCAAAAGAAAGACTCCTATGCCCCATCTCCGGTAGATGGTCTCGTCGCTTGTTTCGTCTGATCTGTCGAACTTGCCGTGCATGGACGCCTCCATTGCGTGGTGTCCCAAGCACGGTCTAGCTCACGGCGCGCGAGAGCCGTGTGAATTACCCCACAAAGGATGCGATCACAGTTTCGGGATCACGCGTCAGGCGTCTTCGCCGCCACCAGCTTCGGCGAGTTCGCGAAGTTCTTCGACATTGAGCACGACAATGGCGCCGTGCTCCAGCCGCACCCAGTCGCGCGCAGCCCAGGCCCGCAATTGCTTGTTGATGCTCTCGCGGGTCATGCCGACCATCTCGCTGATTTCCTGCTGGGTGAGGGCGATGGTTCGACTCTTGGGCTCCTGCTTGTGTTTTTCGGTCAGGCGAATGAGCGCGCTGGCGAGCCGGCCCGGCAGGTTCTGAAGAATGACCTGTTCGACCTGGTCGCTGGTCTGGCGCAGCCGCGCGCACAACAGATCGATGAATTTCATCGCCAGCGCCGGCTGGCTTCGCACGAAGGGCAGGAATTCGCGGCGGTCGATGACAAAAATCTCGCAATTGGTATTGGCCGTGGCGTCGGCGGAGCGCGGCTGTCCGTCGAGCACCGAGATCTCTCCGAAGATTTCGCCGGGGCCGATCAGATTCAGAATCGCGCTGCGGCCGTCGGCCGAGGAGACGCTGATTTTCACCGTGCCGCTGATCACCGCGATCAGACTATTGCCGGGGTCGCCCTTGGAAACGATGGTGGCTCCCCGCTTCAGCGTGGAGTGCTTGGCGTAACGGCAAAGCTGGTCGAACGCCTCCGGCTCAAGATCGCAGAAATACGGATGCTTGCGCAGGACCGAAAGCTTGCTGCTCGAAAACGGCCGAGCTTCACCTTTATTGTCCTGGGACACGGCGGATCGAACTCCGGGATGGGGCTGGGAGGCCCAGTTCCTTCCGTAGTCAAGGCTGACAGCATTTTCGACCGGAAAGCAACTTTTACCGCAATTTGACCAACAAACGCGCAAACAGCCCTGGTCTGCGCGGACAACCGCAATGTGACGCCCAAGCTTTCGTCAAATTTGTCGGATCCCCGCATCTCCCGCGTTGCCGAGGACGGCGTCGATCTCCGTTTGGTTGTCCGCCATGAACTGGATGAAGCGCCCCAGGGTCTCTTCATAGGATGCCTGGATAAGCGCCAGGCGGGCATCTCCAAAGCTGGTGTTGTTGGTGAACAAGACTTCCCACTCGGGTTCACGCCCAAACCTTGGTGCGAGGCCCCTCGTCGCCAGGCTTTCGACCATCACCAGCGCGAGATAGTCGGGACGCCATCTGGCCAGCGCGTAATAATGCCCAATCCGCAGATCGATCACCGTCGGCATGCGTTTCCGGTAATCCGGCCTGTACCAGACCGCCCCCAGGAATGCGACGCGACCAGTGATACCCGGAGCAGAGGGCGCAGTTACAACGCACTTCTCGCCCGGGCGTTTGTTGGTTTCCGGATCATCGTAGAACCAGCGCAAACTCTCCGCCTCCTGGCGGAGGTTCGTGCCGTCCCAGTTAAACAGCCGCGCCGCCTGCGCCGAAACAACTTCGCCATCGGCATTGTGTCCAAGCAGACAGAAGGCCTGGTCGAGCGGCACGGTGTTCAGTTTCGGGTTGAACACCGGAAAGAGCGGCTTCCAGTTGTCCTGGTTGCGCTCGTTGACGTCCTGCAGTTCCTCGAGCGTTGCGAAAGAGAGCACAACGCC
>JBAUUA010001345.1:0-2261 GCA_049582465.1 Bradyrhizobium sp.
GATTAGTGCCGCAAGATATGGATGCGTTTTAATCTAACTTACCTATTTGTCACTGGTCGCCGGCCGTCGCTCCAACTATTGCGACGCCATGCGTTATTTCTTTCACATCGTAGGTGGTTCAAGACTGTATCCCGATGAGCTGGGACGTAGTCTGCCGACGCTCGAATCCGCAAAACGACACGCTAGGGTCCTCAGAGTCTGACTCAAAATGAGCTCAGCATTTTGAGGGCATAGCGAGGCGTCGGGTCAAGAGCCTGAGATGAGCTACGAGAAGCCATGCGACCTCGGTTGAGGCGGAGCCCTCGAAGTCCCTGGCGAGGCGTCGGCATCTTCCAAACCAGGCGAAGGTGCGTTCAACGACCCAGCGCCGTGGCAAGAGTTGGAAGCCTTTGACCCCGGGCGGGCGCTGAATGATGTCGATGGTCCACGGCCCGCAATGGGCGAGTGCATCAACGAGCTGCTTTCCGCGATAAACCCGGTCAGCAAAGACGTGCCGCAGCTTGGGAAAGCGATCTCGCACGCGCTCCAGCAAGGGAACCGCACCATGGACGTCCTGAACATTGGCAGGATGAACATGGACGGCCAGTAGGAGACCGTTGGTATCGGTGACGATGTGCCGCTTGCGTCCGTGAACCCGTTTGCCCGGATCGAAGCCGCGCGGGCCGCCGGCTTGCGTTGTCGAAGCACTCTGGCTGTCGATGACGGCCGCCGTCGGTGTCGGCTTGCGGCCGAGCTTTCGCCGCGCCTGTCGGACCAAAGCCCTCACGATCCTGTGCCATCGGCCGGTGTCGCGCCAAGCGTAAAAATATCCCTGCACTGTCGAATATGGTGGGAACTCACGTGGCAAGGCACGCCATTGGCAGCCGGTGGACAGAATGAACAGGACTGCCTCGACTACCTTGCGCAGATCAACCTTCCGCGGGCGGCCCAATCGACGCCGACCCGGCAACTTCCTGGCTATCAGACGCCACTCCGCGTCGGTCATGTCGCTTGCATAGCGTAGTCCACTCCGCAGATACTGAGCACGAGTGATTTTGGTCCATGGCATGGTGCGCTCCCTCGAATCTTTGCAAATCCGAAGGAATCACAGCTGACCGAAATCACTCACTGCTTTTTCGGTCAGGCTCTCAGGATGACGCGTCGCTCGCGGAGAAAATAAGAATGAAAAACACCCCGTTCGATCTCACCGGAAAGGTCGCCGTCATCACCGGCTCCAGCCGCGGCATCGGCCGCTCCTCGGCGGAGCTCTTGGCAAAACTCGGCGCCAGGGTGGTGATCTCCAGCCGCAAGGTCGACGCCTGCCAGGAAGTCGCCGAGGGCATCCGTAAAGCCGGCGGCGAAGCCCATGTCATTCCCTGCAACATCTCGCGCCGCGACGAGGTCGAGGTGCTGATCAAGGGCGCGACGATGCATTACGGCAAGATCGACATCCTGGTCTGCAACGCCGCGGTCAATCCCTATTACGGTCCGCTGCTCGACATCAAGGACGACGCCTTCGACAAGATCATGAACTCCAACGTCAAGAGCAACATCTGGCTGTGCGCGTTGGCGATTCCCCAGATGGCCGAGCGGGGCAACGGTTCGGTGGTGATCGTCTCCTCGATCGGGGGCCTGCGCGGGTCGACCGTGATCGGCGCCTACGGAATTTCCAAGGCGGCGGACTTTGCCTTGTGCCGCAGCCTCGCCGGCGAATGGGGTCCGAAGGGCGTCCGCGTCAACTGCGTCGCCCCGGGCCTGGTGAAAACCGATTTTGCGAGAGCGCTGTGGGAAGACGAGGAGCGGCTGAAACGCCGTTGCGCCACCACGCCGCTCCGCCGCATCGGCGAGCCCGACGAAATCGCCGGCGCTGTGGCCTATCTCGGCTCCGACGCTTCGAGTTTCATGACCGGCCAGACCATCGTGGTGGATGGCGGCGTCACGACCGCGTCGGTGTAGCCTTCTTCTCCCCTCCTCCCACGCGCATCGCGCGTGGCGGGGAGGGGTCGGGGGTGGGGGGCGGTTCAGCAAACTCGCTATCGGCGGTGCGTGCGGAGAGACCCCCCACCCCCGACCCCTCCCCGCCGCTTGCGCGGGGGGAGGGGAGCAGAGCGTCGTGATATTGACCTCCGCCTCCCAATCCGCTTGCCTCTGCGCAAACCAACCAGACCACCCGGGAAGCAACGCCAATGTCCTTTGTGCTGGCCATCGATCAGGGCACCACATCCTCGCGCGCCATCGTGTTCCGGTCCGACATCTCGATCGCGGCCACGGCGCAGCAGGAA
>JBAUUA010001346.1:0-2198 GCA_049582465.1 Bradyrhizobium sp.
CTGAAGGACAATCCGGAAGAATTCGATCCGCGCAAATATCTCAAGCCCGCGATGGAAGCGATGGCCAAGCTGTGCAAGCAGCGGCTGCAGGAATTCAATACCGCCGGCCAGGCGGGCAAGATCAAGAAGGTCCTGACCACGGCCGAGATGGCCAAGCGTTACGTCAAGGGCGAGCTTGATCCGAAAGTCGCATGACCGGCGGCTCCGCCTGAACGAGCCGCCTGCGCCGCTGTTCCCGCAGCCCGCCTTCCCGGCAAGGCTTCCTGGCGGGATTCTTGGCAGGTTTCTTCGCGGGTTTCTTGGCAGGTTTCTTGGGTCTTGCCCGAGAACGGTCTAGTTTGACTTGCAAAGCGTCCCTGTTCTGGAGGAGGCATCGATGAATCTCGCCGATCTCAACAAGGTCGCCCTTGCCATGGTCGCGCCCGGCAAGGGCATCCTGGCCGCCGACGAATCCACCGGCACCATCAAGAAGCGCTTCGATGCCATCAGCGTGGCGTCGACCGAGGAGACCCGCCGCGACTATCGCGAGATGCTGTTCCGCTCCTCCGAGGCCATGAGCCATTTCATTTCCGGCGTCATCCTCTACGACGAGACCATCTGGCAGAACGCGAAGGACGGCACGCCGCTGGTCAAGCTGATCGAGCAGTCCGGCGCCATCCCCGGCATCAAGGTCGACGAGGGAACGCAAGCCCTGCCGCAATGCCCCGGCGAACTCGTCACCGTCGGGCTCGACAAGCTCGCCGAGCGGCTGAAGAAGTATTACGAGCGTGGCGCGCGGTTCGCGAAATGGCGCGCCGTGATCGATATCGGCCAGGGTATTCCCACCATGACCGCGATCCACGTCAACGCCCACGCGCTGGCGCGCTACGCAGCACTTTGCCAGGCCGCGCAGATCGTTCCGATCGTCGAGCCGGAAGTGCTGATGGATGGCGATCACGATATCGACCGCTGCTACGACGTCACGAGCCGCGTGCTCAACAAGACCTTCCAGGAATTGCGGGTCCAGCGCGTCGCGCTGGAAGGCATGGTCCTGAAGCCCAACATGGCGATCTCGGGCAAGAAGAGCCCGAAGCAGGCTTCCGTCGAAGAGGTCGCGGAAAAGACCGTGCGGATGTTGAAGGCCTGCGTTCCAGCCGCGGTGCCCGGCATCGCCTTCCTCTCCGGCGGGCAATCCGACGAGGAGGCGACCGCCCATCTCGACGCCATGCACCGGATCGGCGGCCTGCCCTGGCCTCTCACCTTCTCCTACGGCCGCGCGCTGCAGGCGGCGCCGCAAAAGGCGTGGTCGGGCAAGCCTGAGAATATCGCCGCGGGCCAGCGCGCCTTCATCCATCGCGCGCGGATGAATTCGCTGGCGACCAAGGGCGAATGGAAGGCCGAGCTGGAAAAGAAGGCGGCACAGATTGGCCACTAAACCCGCTCCGCCGCGCCCCGTGCCGCGTCTCTATCTCGCGACGCCGGAGGTGGACGATCCCTCATCCCTGATGGCCGGCTTGCCCGGCCTGCTCGCGTCGGCCGATGTCGCGGCGGTGCTGGTGCGGCTGAAGCCAACCGACCAGCGCACCATGATCTCGCGGATCAAGGCGCTCGCGCCCGCGATCCAGAACGCGGGCGCAGCGCTGTTGCTCGACGGCCATGTTGAACTGGTCGCGCGCGGCGGCGCCGACGGCGCGCATCTGACCGGCATCGCGGCGCTCGAGGATGCGCTGCCGTCGCTGAAGCCCGATCGGATCGCCGGTGTCGGGGGACTGGCGACGCGGCACGATTCGATGAGCGCGGGCGAGCTGGGCGCGGATTATGTGCTGTTCGGCGAGCCCGACGCGAAGGGCGAGCGACCGTCCGCCGAGGCCATCGCCGAACGGCTCGGATGGTGGGCCGAATTGTTCGAGCCGCCCTGCGTCGGCTTTGCAGTCTCGCGCGAGGAGGCTCACGAGTTCGTCGCCAGCGGCGCGGATTTCGTCCTGGTCGGCGATTTCGTCTGGGCCGATCCGCGCGGCGCGGCGGCGGCGCTGAAGGACGTCGAGCAGGCGATCCGGCAGGCCCACGCAGCGGCCGGAACAGCCCGGGCCGAACAGGGATAGCGCGGAAAACATGCAGCGCCTGCGTCCCATATCAATTCTGCTGTGCTGCCTGACGTGGACGGCAAGCGCCGCCGCGCAGACCTCGCCGACGCCTCCCGCGGCCGAGCCGGCCAGGCC
>JBAUUA010001347.1:0-5750 GCA_049582465.1 Bradyrhizobium sp.
TCGCCGCCGGCGTTGGCAAGTCCGATCACCTTGGCCTTCGAGGCCTGGGCCTGCAACAGGAAGGAGGAGAAGTCCGAGGTGTTGAGCGGATGGCGCACGCTGCCCAGCACCTTGCCGCCGTTCTTCAGCACCACGCTGGTGGTGTCCTTTTCCAGGTCCTGGCCGAAGGCATAATCGGCGGTCAGAAAGAACCAGCTGTCGAGACCCTGCTTGACCGCGGCAAGCCCGGTGACGTTGGCCTGCCCGAAGGTGTCGAACACATAGTGCACGGTGTAGGGGCCGCAGGCCTCGTTGGAGAGGCGGATCGAGCCCGGGCCGTTGAACATGATGATCTTGTTGCGCGCCTTCGCGATCTCGCCGGCGGCCAGCGCGGTCGCGGAAGCCGCCACGTCATAGATCATCTCGACGCCCTGATTGTCGATCATGTCGCGGGCGATATTGGCGGCGAGATCCGCCTTGTTGAGATGGTCGGCGGCGATGATCTCGATCTTGCGGCCGAGCACCTCGCCGCCGAAATCCTCCGCCGCCATCTTCGCAGCTGTCTCGCTGCCGACGCCGGTGATGTCGGCATAGAGGCTGGACATGTCGAGGATGCCGCCGAGTTTCAGCGGAGGCTTGCTCTGCGCGAACGCGCTCGTGACGGAAAGCGCCAGCACGGTGGCGAAAACGCCTGAAAGAACCCGCTTCATCCAAACCTCCCTGTCGACCTGCCGCATTGATTTCGCGGCATTTTGTCTGATTGCCGCGATCATGCCGGAAGCGACCGGCAGCGGCAAGCCGAAGCGCGCGGCGACAGCGGTCACGCGCTCCGCTTCAATTTCCGCTAAGCGGAATGATCGACCCGCAAGGTAATTGGCGCTGCGGCTTCGTCGACCGTTCACGCCAACCCTTCACGCCAGCAGCCCCTTTCCCGGCACGTGGTTGAGCTCCAGCCGGATGCCGTCGGGATCCTCGAACAGCAGCGAATAATATCCCGGTGCCCATTGGTCCTCGCGCGGCGCGCGGATGATGGTGGTGCCGAGCGTGCGGAGGAAGCCGTGCAGTTCGTCGATGTCGGCGCGCTCGCGGGCGCGGAAGCAGAGATGATGCAGGCCGACGCGCTTTTGCTCGAACGCGCTGCCCGCGTGTTCGGCCGACGGCGCGCTGATCCCGACGGCGGTGCGGCCGCCGACGCAGTAGAAATTCGTCTCGGTATCGATGACCGGCTGCATGCCGAGGAACGGCAGCAGCTTGCGGTAGAACTCGCGGGAACGTTCGAAATTCGACGCGGTCAGGAAAATATGCGCGATGCCGTTGATCTCCATCGACCTCCCCTTTGTCGGCAAAAACGATTTCAAAGAATACCAGTGATCGGGTTGTCCGCGACCAGCCCGGTTTGCGGGCAGAACGGGTCCGACCGGAAGCCCGTCCGGCGATGCCGGAACGAGCGCTGGATTCGCTCCCCTGCCGCTGTGAGGAAACGACCGGCGGCTGTATGCTCGCCCGTGCGCGAGTTCCCGCGCAATCCTTGCCAGCCCCTGTGCCTCGAATAGATCGGGAAATTCGGGTCGGTGTTGCAACAGAGACACGCGCGGTCGGTAAAAATTGGGCGTCGCGCCGCCCGCTGTTGCAGATGCGAGCAGGCGCGGACTACGGTCCCGCCGGCTCAGGGGCCGAAGAAAGTCGATGAAGTAGGTGACGACATGGGATTTGTGGACCTGATTCATGTCCGATCGGGACGGTGGTTGCGTCTGCTGCGGAGGACGGCGGTCGCCATCCTGCTGTTGGCACTTCCGTTCGCTGCCAGCCCCGGGAACGCAACGACTTCGGCGGCCGCCGGCACCACCCACGTTTACCTGCTCCGCGGCGTGCTCAACATCTTTTCCCTGGGGCTCGACGACATCGGGGCCAAGCTGCAGGCGCAAGGTTTCAACGTCACCGTCGCCAACTACCTCTCATGGTCATCGCTCGCGGACGAAGCGGCGGCCGAATACAGGAGCGGGCGAATCAGGACCATCGTTCTGGTCGGGCACTCCTCCGGCGCGACGGCGCTGCCCGATATGGTGGCACGGCTGGATCGCCTCGGTGCGCCCGTCAAGCTCGCGATCGGCCTGGATTCGGTGTTCCGCACCAGCCTGGCGGGACGCGTCGGGCGCTACATCAACTTCTATGTTGCCAATGGAAACGGCGAGCCGGTTGCGAAGACCAGCCAATTCCGTGGTGAACTCGACAATATCGACGTCGGCAGGATCGGCATGGCGCACCTGACGATCGACAAGAGCGAGATCATGCAGCGCAAGGTGATCAGCGCCATCGATGCGATAACGTTCGGCGGATCGGGGGTGACCCCAGGGGCGCAGCCGCGACCTGAAGCGCGCGCGGCGAAACCGGCCCGGAGTGCGGCAAGGGCCGCGACCGCGCACAATTAAGCTGCCGGCGTTTTCGAGCGAAAGCCAGCCCCGGACGTGATCCGGGGTGGATGCCGGTTCACGCTGGCAAACCGCGAAGCGCCGGCTCTGATCGGATCAAAGCCGGGGCTCCATTCCGGCCACGCGCCGCAAATTCCGCCCATTCTTCCGCGAAAAGGCACCCGGTGGGGCCCGGGGGCATACCCCTCCCTCGCCACGGTTGGACGTGCCCTACGTCGAAGACGCGAGCGGAAAGCACATGATCAATCCAGCTCAGCTTGCGGCCATCGTGGCAGGCGCCATGCTGTCTGCCAGCGTCTTCATGGCCGGTCCGGAGCCGGCATTGGCGCAACCCGCCATGACGCCGAGCGATCCTGCGGCTGCGACGGACTTGCCTGTCGCGCCGCCTCAGTCGCGGGAGGCCGCGGCGCCTCCGAAAGCGCGCGTCTATTTGTTCCGCGGTGCGCTCGGTCCGATCTTTTCGCGCGGGATGGACAAGCTGACCGATCAGCTCGAACAGGCCGGCATCAAGGCCGATGTCTACGAGTTCACGATCTGCCGGCTGATTGCCGCGCAGGCCATTGTCGATTACCGCAGGGATCCCACGCCGATCGTCCTGATCGGCCACTCGATGGGCGGGCTCTGCGCCCTGACATTCGCGGACATTCTGCGCGAGGAAGACATCCCGGTGAGCCTCGTCGCCACCATCGACCCGGCGCACGCCAGCCCGAAGGTGCCGCTCAACGTCGAGCGCTATATCAACGTCTTCCTTTCGAACAGCATTTTGGGCGGCGGCGATGTGGTCGCAAAGCAGGGCTATCAAGGGCACTACGCAAGCTTCGACCTCTCGAAGCACGAGGAAGTCACCCACATCAATATCGACAAGATGGATTCCATCCATCAGCAGCTGGTCGACGCGATCGTCCAGATCGCGGCGACGCCTGCGAAGGCCGAGGGCGAGGCGGTGCCGCTGCGCTATGTCGTTCCTCCCGACAGGCCGATCGAGCTGTGGGACAGCGGCATCCCGCTGGCCGCCCGATCGGGCGATACGTTGTCAAAGCTTGCCGAGCTTCACCACGTGCCGCTCTGGTCGCTGACCCAGATCAATCAGATGCCGGACAGCGCACGGCTGACGGCCGGCCAACGCGTGATCATCCCGCGCCACCTGCTGCCTGCCGTCACCGCCGCCGCGAAGTGGCCGCCGACGCGCTAAAGCGTGATGATTTTTGAGCGAATCGAGCCGTCCGCGTTCCCTTCACCTCTCCCTGTCGGGGAGAGGTCGATTTGCGCAGCAAATCGGGTGAGGGGGCAGAGCTCCAACGAGGGACCGTAACCCCTCACCCGGCGCCACGCGCGCCGACCTCTCCCTACGGGAGAGGTGAGCAGAGCCCGCGAACCAACTAACGCTCATCATGCTCGAGAACCATCAGTCGATCGGCGTCAGCTGGCCGGAAAGAACGGCACCAGCATCGGAACGCGCCGGCGGTAAAGCCCGTAGGCCTCCTCCCCCAGCTCCTTCATCAGGAATCCTTCTTCCAGGCGCGCTTTCTGCCACATGCCGAGCGAGATCAGCACCGCGCCCAACATCGCCGTTACCGTGCCGACCGCGACACCCGTCACCAGCATTCCTGCAATCAGGCCGGTATAGATCGGGTGGCGCACCAGTCCGTACGGGCCGGTGTCGATGACACGATGATCCTCCTTGCGCGTGATCGCGTTGGACCAAAAATGCCCGAGATGGATTCGAGCCCACCAGGTGAACGAGATACCTGCCAGCGTCAGCGCCGCCGCCACATAGATCCCGAGATCGCCGAACTGCCAGAGCGGCTTTTCTCCCAGAAGCTGCGCGATCCAGGGTGTGAAAAGGATGCCTCCCGCGAAGATGGGAATGCGGTAGGTCCGCGCATCGGAGGTCATCACCTGTTTCTGGGTCCGGCCGGACCAGAACGATGCGACGACCCAGCTGATGAGCCAGACAATCCAGATGATAGCGAGCAATTGGGTGGGCCAGGTGGCCGTCCAGCCGCTCCAGACGAAATCCAGCAATTTAGCGATATCCTGCGGCACGTTGCGGATCGTATTCCGCGATTACGTCAAACGCCATACCGGCGATTGGGGTGAAGGGATCGGGTATCCCGATCCGGCGATGAACCGGGTTGGTACTGATTGTCTTCAGCGCCAAGTCTGGTGCCAAGTTCAGCGCCAAGAAGGTAAAGAACCGTCTCGCGCAACGCCGCCTCGACGGGCCGGGGTGCGTAGCCTAGCTCACGCTGCGCTTTTTCGATCGATAGCGCGCGGGCGCGTAATGCGATTCGCACGCCTTCCGCGGTGCCGGAAGGAGCCTTGTGCGTCACGTGATCGGCAATCAGCTCCAGCATTGCGGCGAATGTTTCCGCGACACGGCCGGGAACCGGAATCAACGTAGCTCGGCGACCGCTGATATCGGCCACGAGCTGAAGAATTCTCTTCAGCGGCAGGCTTTCGCCGCCGAGAATGTAGCGGTGTCCGACCTTTCCGCGCTCCATCGCCAGGATCAGACCAGCGGCGGCATCGCGCACATCGACCAGATTCACGGCGAAATCGACGTAGAATTGAAATCGCCCGCCGAGAAAATGCCGGAGCATGGCGGTGGGCGGCGTGAGATTGCGGTCATGAGGACCGATCGGCATGGTGGGGCAGCCGACGATGACCGGAAAACCGGATGCCGCAGCCTGCATGGCGAGCCGCTCCGCCAGCAGTTTCGAGCGCGTGTAGGGCCCCGGCGCGTCGTCGGCAGGCAGCAGCGCATCATCCGCGACGTCGCCTTCCGACGAGGCGCGACGGAAGAGAATGGATTCCGTCGAGCAGTGCAGGAACCGGGCAACACCGCGTTTGCGCGCCGCCGCTATCACCACCTCCGTACCGCCGTAGTTGACGGCATGAAAATCCCTCTTATCGGGCATCCACATGCCGGGCAGGCCGGCAAGATGGTAGACCTCATCGACGCCCTCCAGAACACGATCCACCCGGTCCGGATCAAGCACCGAACCTTCGATGTACTCCACCCCCGGCAGAGCGCATGCGGGAGCCTGGAGATCGAGAACTCTCACCTGCCGTCCTCGCGCGACGAGCGCCGAGACCAGGTGCAGCCCGATGAAGCCGGTGCCGCCGGTGACGAGTATTCGTGTCATGGGTGCAGGTTTGGCTCGCCTTGAAGTTTCTCGGAACCCAGCAAAGAACCATGCAGGGTTTCTTGCGGAGGCTCCTGGATAATGAGTGCCAGATCGCGCCTGAAACCAAGCGCGATGAATAATTTCGCCATTACAAACATCGGTCCGAGCAGCAGGTGGGTGGGATTGTCCACCAACGCCGGCTGTCGGCGCT
>JBAUUA010001348.1:0-3398 GCA_049582465.1 Bradyrhizobium sp.
GAGCGCGAAGGCTTTCGCAATTCGAAGGTGCGTACCGTGCTGTCGCCGGCCTGGACCACCGACTGGATGACCGCGGACGGCCGCCGCAAGCTCAGCGAATACGGCATCGCGCCGCCGCAACCCGCAAGCTCCCGCCGCGCGCTGTTCGGCGTGGAGCAGGTGGCCTGCCCGCAATGCGGCTCGACCGACACCGAAGTGCTGGCCGAATTCGGCTCAACCTCCTGCAAGGCGCTGTGGCGCTGCAAGAGCTGCCGCGAACCCTTCGATTACTTCAAATGTCACTAATTTGACCGTCATTGCCAGCGAAGCGAAGCAATCCATCGGGCGGCAAAACAAGTTTGGATTGCTTCGTCGCCTCGCTCCTCGCAATGACGGTAACTGAGAGCTGAAACCTCGATGTCCCATGCCCCCCGTTTCCATCGCCTCGCCGTGAACGATCTGCGCCGCGAATCCGCCGACGCGGTGTCGCTGACCTTCGCGATCCCGCAGGAGCTCACAGAGGACTACCGTTTTGCGCCCGGGCAATACCTGACCCTGCGCACCACCATGGACGGCGAGGAAGTGCGGCGCTCCTATTCGATCTGCTCCGGCCCCGACGACGGCGAACTGCGGATCGCCGTGAAAAGGGTCGACGGCGGCGCGTTCTCGAGCTGGGCTGCGGATGAGCTGAAATCCGGCGACGAACTCGACGTCATGACGCCGACCGGCCGCTTCGGCGTTGCCCCTGCGCCAGGCGAGGCGCGTGTCTATGTCGGCTTCGCCGCCGGTTCCGGCATCACGCCGATCCTGTCGATCGTGAAGGGCGTGCTGGCGCGCGAGCCGAACAGCCGCTTCTTCCTGTTCTACGGCAATCGCTCGACCGGTGGCATGCTGTTCCGCGAGGAACTGGAAGAACTCAAGGACCGCTTCATCCAGCGGCTCTCGCTATTTCATGTGATTTCGGGCGAGGAGCAGGACATTCCGATCCTGCACGGCCGGCTCGACGGCGAAAAGGTGAGGGTGCTCTTGCGCTCGCTGGTGCCGGCGGCCAGCGTCGATCACGTCTTCATCTGCGGTCCGACCGCCATGAGCGACGAGATCGAGGCGACCTGCCGCGAAATCGGCATCGCCGCCGACCGCATCCATGTCGAGCGTTTTGTCTCCGGCCTCGGCGGCAAGCCGCGCCCGAAGGCCGTCGTGCCCGTCAACGCGCCGCCGAAGGCAATCGCCGCGCTGATCATCGACGGCAAGCGCCGCGAGGTTCCTGTCGTCGAGGGCGAGGCCATTCTCGATGCCGCGCTGCGCGCCGGCGTCGACCTGCCGTTCGCCTGCAAGGGCGGCATGTGCTCGACCTGCCGCGCCAAGCTGGTCGAGGGCAAGGCCGAGATGGAAGTGAACTATTCGCTGGAGCCGTGGGAGCTCGAGAAGGGATTTATTCTCACCTGCCAGGCGCGGCCGACGACGGAACGCGTCGTGGTCGATTACGATCACGTCTGATCGTCATTCCGGGGCGCGCGAGGCGCGAACCCGGAATCCAGAAGTTTTCGGCGCGAGATTCCGGGTTCAGCCCCGACGGGCCGCCCCGGAATGACGGATTAGACCTTCGGCGGCGGCGCCGTTCCCAAAATGGCTTCGATCGAAAGCCCCAGCCCGAGCAGTTTGGTGTCGCTTCCGACGGGACCATCGATCTCGAGTCCGACCGGCAAGCCGCCCGCCGTCATGCCGGCGAACAGCGACAGGCCGGGGAGACCGGCGTTGCTGCCGGGATCGGTGTTGCGGATCATGGCATCGAAGGTCGGCGTCGCCGCGCCGCCATTGACCGACATCTCGCTCGATCCCTTTTCCATGTCGATCACGGGTGCCGGCGCGATCGTGGTCGGAAACAGGATGGCGTCCAGCCTGTTGTCGCGGAAATACGCCTGGTAGATTTTCTGCAGCGCCGGCCGCTGCACAGCCATGACATCCGGATAGGCGGCGCCGAACACGTCTGCGGTGATGGCGCCGAACGCGCCCTGCACGTCGGGGCAGGCGATTTTTGCGGCGATGTCGGCGAGCGTAATGCCTTCGAGGCCGGATGCCCTGAGATAGGCCGGGATATCGGCAACCGGCTCGTGCAGCGCGACCGGGAATGACACCTTGCCGTTCTGCTCGAACAATCCGGGCATGTCGACGTTGACCAGCACCACGCCGGCGTCCGCGAGTTTTGCCCGTGCGGCGATCGCGACCGCCTCCAGCCCGCGATCGAGCCCGCTCCAGAACGAGGCGGGGACGCCGAAGCGCTTGCCGCGCAACGGTTCAGCCGAGACCATCGGGCTGCCGGTGATGACGGAATCCAGCAGCGCCACGTCGGCGACCGTGCGGCCCATCGGTCCCACCGTGTCGCGGGTATGGCTGATCGGGACCACCAGATTGGCGTCGTCATAGCGCCGCTCCGCGCCGCCATTGCCGACCGAGGGCCGCAATCCGACGGTGCCGGTCAGCGCCGCCGGCACGCGGGTCGAGCCGCCGGTATCGGAGCCAAGGCCGCATGTCGCGATCCCCGCGGCGATCGCCGCCGCCGTCCCGCCCGACGAGCCGCCGGGAATCCGGCTCTTGTCGTAGGGGTTTCTTACCGGACCCGCGAATGACGAGAGATTGGTGCTGGTGATGCCGAACGCCAGTTCATGCATGTTGGCCTTGCCGATCACGATGGCGCCGGCATCGAGCAGCTTCTGCAGCGACGGCGCGTTGCGGTTGGGACGGGCATTCCGCAGCGCCGGCGTGCCGGCGGAGGTCGGCAGGCCGGCGGTGTTGATATTGTCCTTCACGACGATCGGCAGGCCGGCAAGCACACCGGTTGTCTTGCCCGCATCGACCAGCGCTGCTGCCGCCAGCGCGCCGTCGCTGTTCAGCACGATGAACGCATTGAGATCCTTCAGTTGCTGTGCGCGCTCCAGCGCGGCGCGCACGGCGCTGACGGCCGATATCTTCTTGTCGCGGATCGACGCGACCAACTCGGCAGCGGTGGGTGAGGGGGTATCGGCCATGACGGTCTCGCATTTCCAGAAAGAAGGACGCGCCGCACCGGCAGGCGGCGATCCACGATAGCAGGATATCGCGTCGCGGCGCCAGAGATGCTGGACTACCTAATCCTTCGGCCGTTTGTCGAACACGCGCCGGGCCTTGCCGAGCGAGCGCTCCAGCGAATCCGGAGGCACGGCCCTGATGTTGGCGTGGATGCCGGTGGTGTTCTTGATGTGGTGGGTGACTAGTGCGGTTTGTTCGACTAGTCCCCGGCCATCCCAGCTCTCGGTGCGGGCTTCCGCCAGCACCGTCATCACGTCCATCCGTCCCTCACGGGTCAATTCGATAATGAAATGGCCGCCGCACCAGTCGGTGGCGAGCAGCACTTCCTCGATCTGGGTCGGGAACACGTTGAC
>JBAUUA010001349.1:0-1516 GCA_049582465.1 Bradyrhizobium sp.
ATGCAGGGTCATCTGGCGTCCTTCCCGGGGCGGTATTTCTGGATTCGTGAGCGCTCGAATATCACTATTCGGCGGGCTTGTCCCCTGCCCGGCACGCGCCGTCAATCCCCGGAAAGACTTACCTTTACCCGGTTTTGCTACCCGGCGGTGAGCGGCCTTGCCGCGGGAGCCACGCCCCCCTCCTCCTCGAACGGCGTTTCCGGGTGCATCAAGAACGCCGAGAACAGGCCGAGCAGCAGCAATCCCATCGACATCAGGAACGGCAAATACCAGTTGCCGGTCACGTCGATCACGTAGCCGGCCACCAGCGGCGACACGATCGCCGCCAGCGCCGAGCCGGTGTTCATCAGGCCTGCAGCGGTGCCCGAATATTTCGGGGCAATGTCCATCGGGATCGCCCACATCGGACCGATGGTGATCTCGGCGAAGAAAAATCCGCCGGACAGGCAGAGCGCGACCACCGTGATGTCGCGGGTGAACAGGATCGGCAGCAGCGACAGCAAGGCGCCCGCGAAGCCCGCGACCGTGACGCTCAGCCGCGCGAAGCGGATGTTGCCGGTTTTCTTGAGAATGCGGTCGGACAGAATTCCTCCCAGGCTGTCGCCGACCACGCCGGCGAAGAACACGCCGGAGGCGAACAGCGCGGAATTCTTGATGTCGAGACTGTAGCTGTTCTTGAAGAACAGCGGCAGCCAGTTGAGGTACAGCCACAGCGTCCAGCCGTAGCAGAAATAGGTCAGCGTGACCGGCCACATCCGGCGCAACAGCGGTACCCATGGCACCTCGGGCTGCCTGTCGAGCGACCGCGGCGGAAGCGACGCCAGTTCGGCGTCGGTAATGCCGGGATGATCCTTGGGGTCGTTGCGGAAATACAGCGCCCAGACCACGCCCCACGCCAGGCTGACGAGGCCCAGCGCCACGAATGAGCCGCGCCAGGTTAGCCAGGCCATCAACACTGCGATCAGCGGCGGCGTTGCGGCATTTCCGAGCCGCGCGAAAGCGTGGGTGAGGCCTTGCGCGAAACCGCGTTTGTCGGCCGGCGTCCAGTATTGCATGGCGCGCGTTGCCGTCGGGAAGGTCGCGCCCTCGCCGAAGCCGAGCGCGACGCGGGCGATGAACAGCGTCAGGAGGCTGGTGACGAAGCCGGTCGCAATCGTCGCGACCGCCCAGATCAGGCCGCACCAGAACAACGTCTTGCGCGGCCCGAGGCGGTCTCCGATCCAGCCGCCGATCACCTGGAACAGGAGATAGGGATAGGCAAAGGCCGAGAACACCAGGCCAAGCTGGGTATTGGTGAGGTGAAGTTCTTTCTGAATCTCGCTGGCGGCCGTGCCGATGTTGACCCGGTCGACATAGGTGATGAAGTACATGATGCACAGCATCGCCAGCACGACATGGGTGGCCTTGAACCGAAGCCGCATTCTCTCACTCCCGAATTGGTTTTTGTTGCTTTGATGCGGCGTCGACCGGCCCGCACGCGGGTCCTGACAACCGTCAGGTCTTGACGACCTTCAGA
>JBAUUA010001350.1:0-7734 GCA_049582465.1 Bradyrhizobium sp.
GACTGTTTCCTTGGGCCATGCGGGACAGTGCATGACTTAAAGGGATGGTAGCAAGGCCCGGGCCAGCGCGATATGCATGGGAGGAGGCATTTGGGGAGCAGGAGTTCCCCGCCTGCCTGAAAAACTGGCTGCCGGCTGCTTATTCCGGCAGCATACCCCGTGACTCCAAGGCGTGGATTGAGCAGGGTCAAATGCAGGACGAGGAGAGGTCATGAGCGAGATCGTCACCGCGGGAATTCTGGTGATCGGGGACGAGATCCTGTCCGGGCGGACCAAGGATAAGAACATCGGCTTCATCGCCGAATACCTGACCAATATCGGGATCGACCTGAAGGAAGTCCGCGTCGTCGCCGACGACGAGGCCGACATCATCGCCGCACTCGACGCGCTGCGCAAACGCTACGACTACGTCTTCACCACGGGCGGCATCGGGCCGACCCATGACGACATCACCGCCGACAGTGTCGCCAAGGCGTTCGGCGTCGGCATCGACCATCATCCGGAGGTGGTGGCGCGATTCCGTGAGCGCTGGAGCGAGCAGGATCTGAACGAGGCCCGGCTGCGAATGGCCCGTGTTCCCGACGGCGCCGAATTGATCCAGAGCGCGACCATCCTGGCCCCCGGCTTCAAGCTCGGCAATGTCATCGTGATGGCCGGCATCCCCTCGATCATGCAGGCGATGATGGATATCGTCGCGCCGACGCTGAAATCGGGCGTGCGCATGCTGTCGGAATCGGTCCGGGCCAATGCGCGGGAAGGCGACATCGGCGGGCCCTTGCGGGCGATCGCCGCCGCCCATCCCGACGCCGTGATCGGCAGCTATCCGTTTCAGGACGAGGACAAGAAGCCGAACACCAATCTGGTGGTCCGCTCCCGCGATCCCGAAAAACTCGCCGCCGCGATGAACGCGGTCAAGGAAATGCTGGCGGGATTGAACGTGACCCGCTAGCGGATCGGTCCATCGGGCGGGAGCGTCATCGCGGGCGCGACGGCTGCCCGCCGCATTCCAGCGGGATACACGGGATATAGGAGAGCAGAGATGGCGGAGCATCCGGAGCTCAGCGCGCAGGAGCGGGCGGGCAAGGCCTTTCCAGTCTCGTGGGACCAGTTTCACCGGGATTGCCGGGCGCTGACCTGGCGGCTCAACGAGGTCGGACCGTTTCAAGCCATCATCGCCATCACCCGTGGCGGGCTGGTGCCGGCGGCCATCGTCGCCCGCGAACTCGGCATTCGCGTCATCGATACCGTCTGCATCGCCAGCTACGACCATACCAAGCAGGGCGACCTGCAGGCTCTCAAGGGCGTTTCGGCCGAAGTCGCAAAACTCGGCAGCGGCACCGGCAAGGGCCTTTTGATCGTTGATGATCTCGTCGACACCGGTAAGACCGGCCGGCTGGTGCGCGCGATGATGCCGGACGCGCATTTCGCCGCCGTTTACGCCAAGCCGCAAGGCAGGTCGCTGGTCGATACCTTCATCACCGAAGTGTCGCAGGACACCTGGATCCACTTTCCCTGGGATACCGCGCTGTCGTTCCAGCCGCCGATCCGCGACGCGGGGTGAACGAGCGGGCTCGCCCATGCCGCTGCAGAACCGCGTCACACCGTCAGGCGACATTATTGCGACCCCGTATCGCGGCCTGTTCACCGGCAACCGCGGCATCATCCATGATCCCGCGACCAAAACGCTGACGCGGCGCTGGGCGAGCCAGGCGTGGCTCACTTGCGTCTGCGAATTCCGGGGACGGCGGCGCAAGGTGATGGGCGGTCGCAGCTGGACCGAGCTGTTCTTTCTCGACGAGGCCACGGCGCTCGCGGCGGGCCACCGCCCGTGCTTCTATTGCCGGCGCGACGACGCCAACCGGTTTCGCGCCGCCTGGGAGGCGGGCAACGGCGTTACCAATATTCTCGCGCGCGAGATCGATGCCGTGCTCCACCGCGAGCGGCTGGATCACGGGGCAAAGCGGCTGCATCCGCTGCCGATGCCGCTGGAAAAACTGCCTGATGGTGCGATGGTGAGCCAGGGCAACGAGAGTTTTCTGATCGTGCAGGGGCAGGCGCACCTGTGGTCGCCGGCCGGCTATCGCCACACGCAGAACACGCTTCAAGACACAATGCTGCTGACGCCGCCATCGACGCTGCGCGCGTTATCGGCGGGATATCGCCCGGTGCTGCATCCGAGCGCAGCTCCTTAGCGCAGCGGCCTGCCGTTTTCGTCGACGCTCATCCGGGACTCCCGCAGCGTCCAGTCGCGGATGATCTGCCGGCAGCGCGCCAGCGCCGCCTCGTCGGGTTGGCCTGCTGCCGGCGCTTGGGCCGGTTGCGCCGCGCGTCCGACCATGGCCTGGCAGGACACGAATTCGGCGCGGCCTTCGGCGTGCGCCGGTGACGCCATCGCGGCGAACAGCGCCGCCAAAACCGCAGCGGCTAGTTTCGGCGCGCCCATCAGCCCAGCTGCTGCCGCGCCAGTTTCGCGCCGGCGCCGAGCGCCATCAGCTTGGCCTCGGCGATTTCGCGGCGCATCGGCGCCATGCCGCAATTGGTGGTGGCGATGATGTTGCTCTTCGGCACGAATTTCGACACTGCGTCGATCACCTTGACCACGTCGTCGGCGGTTTCCACGGTGTCGCTGGCGACGTCGATTACGCCGGCCTGCACGATCTTGCCCTTGAGCAGACTCAGGAGTTCCAGCGGCACTTTGGAATTGCGGCATTCGATCGCGACCTGTTGGATCGAGCTGCGGTCGATTGCCGGAAAGATATCCTCGTACTGCCGCCACTCGTTGCCGAGCGTCTCTTTCCAGTCGGTGTTGGCCTTGATGCCGTAGCCGTAGCAGATGTGCACGGCGGTGGCGCAGGTCAGGCCTTCGGCGGCGCGCTCCAAGGCCTTGATGCCCCAGTCCGAGACCTCGTCCATGTAGACGTTGAAGGCGGGTTCGTCGAACTGGATCATGTCGACGCCGTCGGCCTGTAACGCCCTGGCTTCCTCGTTCAGCAGCTCGGCGAAGGCGAACGCCATCTTGACGCGATCGCCGTAATATTTGTCGGCGATGGTGTCGATGATGGTCATCGGCCCGGGCAGGGTGAATTTCAGTTTTCGCGACGTATGGGTGCGGGCGACGCGGGCCTCGTCGGCATGGACGCGGCCCTTCAGTCGCAGCGGCGCCACCACCTGCGGCACCATCGCTTTGTAGCGGTCTTTCCGGATTCCCATCTCGACCTTGTGGGCGAAGTCGATGCCATCGACCTTCTCCAGGAAGCCATGGACAAAATGCTGCCGCGACTGCTCGCCCTCGGTGAGGATGTCGATGCCGGCGTCTTCCTGCAGTTTTACGACCAGAAGCGTGGCGTCGCGCTTGGCCCGCGCCAGTTCGTCGCCTTTCGACCTCCAGGGCGCCCATAGCGTGTTGGGCTCGGCCAGCCATTCCGGCTTCGGCAGGGAGCCGGCGATCGTGGTTGGAAACAGCATAGGGGCCTCCCGGGGTTCTGGTTGAGCGTCTGTCTGCCATGTCTTATGGTCGCCCCACAAGAACAACGAAAGTCGCCCGCGCCGGGCTGGGCGCGGACCCGCCGGGGAAGGCCATGATCGACCTGCATTACGCGCCGACGCCGAACGGCTGGAAAATCTCGATCATGCTGGAGGAACTCAGGCTTCCCTATACCGTCATCCCCGTCAACATCCGGGCCGGAGAACAGTTCAAGCCGGAATTCCTGGCGATCAGCCCGAACAACCGGATTCCGGCAATCGTGGACCATGCGCCTGTCGACGGCGGGGGGCCGTTTTCGGTATTCGAGACCGGCGCGATCCTGATCTATCTCGCCGAGAAGACCGGCCGGTTCTTGCCTGCGGACATGCGCGGCCGCTCGGTCGTCACGCAATGGCTGATGTGGCAGATGAGCGGGCTCGGCCCCATGCTGGGTCAGCACGGCCATTTTGCGCTCTATGCGCCCGAAAAAATCCCTTACGCGATCGAGCGCTACCGCGACGAGGCGGCGCGGCTCTACCGCGTGCTCGACACGCAACTCGGCAAGACCGGCGCCTATGTCGCCGGCAATGATTATACCATCGCCGACATCGCCTGTTTCCCCTGGACCATGACCCACAAGGCGCAAGGTTTTACCCTGGACGATTACCCCAACCTAAAACGCTGGTACGCCGCGGTGCGCGCGCGGCCGCAGGTGCAGGCGGGGCTGGCGATCGGCAAATTCGTCAAGGAGCCGTTCGACGAAGAGGCAAGGAAGAACATGTTCGGTGCAAGGGCGAAGGAGATGTTGGAGCAAAAGCGCTAGTGAACAACGAAAGGTTGTGTTTCTATTAACGCCTTACTGAAATTCAAAAATCCTTACTAGCCGTCATTTAATCAACTAGCCTTACGGTAGCCCGCAAAAAAGGGCTCTCCGATGTTCAAATTCGACGGCTGCATGGGTCGCGGCAGATTCCTCCAGGCCGCGGCGCTCAGGCTCGGGTTGTTCATCGCAAGCGTATTTGCCTTCCCTTTTCTATTGATGGGTCTCGCGTCTGCGTCCGGCTGCGAGAGGATCGGAGGAGCTTGCGGAGCGCTCGGTCTGGTCGCGGCCACGGCATTCAAGCCTCTTGCGTTCATCCTGTTCGTTCTCTCGTTAATCGGAATATCCATGCGCCGGACCCGCGACGCGGGAATGCCGGGGTTGGTGGGGCTCATCGTTCCCCTTCTGTTTTCCGCAAACTACGCATTCTTCGTCTACGTGGGGGCGCCTTGGTCATTTGCTTTTTCCGCAGGCGTCTTGTTTCAGGCCTTTCCGTGGGCCGCGCTGCTTGCGCTCTACTGCATTGCAATCCTGGGTGTGATGCCGTCTCGCTATCATCGTGACGAGACCGCAAATCCGTTTGGGACGATGGGTCTGATTGCGTTCGGCCTCGGATCGTTGATCGCATCTAGCGTGACGCTGGGATTGGGTATCGCTTTCGCCGGCATCCAGCCCTGGACGATTGAGCTCAGCAGGATGTTGCGCACCATCACGCGGGTCACGCCCTACGCAATGATCGCCTTCGCGGCGGCGCTCGGTTGGACCGCTTGGCAATACCGTGCGGCGCCGGACGACGCGGGAGGGCCGCCGGTATCTACATCTGCTGCAGCGAGGGTTCCTCCGCCACCGATCTGGGCGCTGTTCGGCGTTGCGCTTGTCGCGGCGCTGATCGCCTGCGCCGCAAGCCTCGGCAAGGAGTTTTCCGGCATGATCCCGCTGACGTTGGTGGTCAATCTAGGCTCGATGGTACTTCCCACGGCCACTATCTACTTTTTCCTTCTGCTCGGTTTATGGTTGGCTGCGGTGAGACGCTCGGCGGCCTCATTTGGCGTCCTCTTGCTCGCGTTCTTGCCGTTCGTGCATTGGGGTTACACCCACTGGTCCATATTAAAGGCCCATCAACGCGAGACGGCCACAATCGAAGCCATTCCAACCAAAGCCCCGGTGCATCTGCCCACGACCCTCGTATTCGAGTCGCGAAGCGTGACCGGAATGCGCGGGGTCTGGAAGGTTTCCGAAATCGAACGTACGATCTCGAAAGGCGCCTATGGCCACGAACTGGCGCAGTTCGATCGCGGCAAACTTCGGACCAATGCTCCGGCACGATCGATGACGGCCTCTCTGCCGGAAGAATATCTTCTACTAAGGGTTGGTCATTCCAGCAGCTTTGCGAAAAATGGACAGAACTATGCCACGGCCGGAGGGCCGCTCGAGCTGAGATATATCGATTCATCCCATGACGATCTTGTCGCGATTTGGTATCGCGAATTCAATCCCAGTCCGTCCTTGCTGCCGGTGTTGACTACATCGGGGTGGTTTCGCGGATCGAATAGTGCAACCACGGATGAAGTCGACGCCCGCGTCGGAGAATTTCTCAGCACCGCCTTGAAGAAGCCGAGTTGACCGGCATCGATAGCTTTCGTCCCGCAGCAGGCTGACGCCTCCAAACGATAAGTCCAAATGCGCATCCGACCTCCGTTCTCGGGGAGGCTTGTGCTTGTCGCGGCCTCAATTTCTGTGTTTGATATTGCGACCCAAAAACGCGCCGCGGACAACGCATCGCGGGTAAAAGGAAACGCCATGATTGAATTCTTCTTCGACTGCTCCAGTCCCTGGACCTATCTCGCCTTCCACAACATCCAGCCATTGGCAAAGGAGTTCGGCGCCGAGATCGTCTGGCGGCCGATCCTGGTCGGCGGCATCTTCAACACCATCAATCCCAGCGTCTACGCCCAGCGCGAACATCCGGTGGAGGCCAAGCTCGCCTACCAGAAAAAGGATATGGCGGACTGGGCGCGCTCGGCGGGGCTGGCCATCAAAATGCGGCCGACGGTGTTTCCCGTGAACAGCGTCAAGGCGATGCGCGGCTGCATCTGGCTCACCAGGGACGGCAAGGATATGGTGCCGTTCGCGCGCGCGGTGTTCGAGGCCTATTGGGGCGCCGACCAGGATATTTCGAAGGACGAAGTGCTGACCGAAATATGCAAGCGCGTCGGCATCGATCCGCAGAAGTTCTTGGCGGGCATCGGCGAGCAGGCGATCAAGGACCAGCTCAAGGCCAATACCGATGAAGTGATGACGCGCGGCGGCTTCGGCTCGCCCACCATCTTCATCGACAAGACGGACATGTATTTCGGCAACGACCGGATGCCGCTGATCCGCGAGGCGCTGGCCCGGCGCAAAGAGCGGGCCGCCTGATGCCGAAGGCGGTCGTCTGCCGCGAGCTCGGCCCGCCCGAGCGGCTGCGGCTGGAAACATTTGCCGCCGCGCCGCTGAAATCAGGCGAAATGCGCGTCGCCATTCATGCCGCCGGGATCAATTTTCCCGACATCCTGATGGCGGCGGGCGAGTATCAGCTCAAGCCGGAATTGCCGTTCACGCCGGGCGTGGAAGCGGCGGGCGAGGTGATCGAGGTCGACAAGGCTGCTGCGGGCGCGGCTATCGGCGACCGCGTCATCGTCAAGATGCGCCACGGTGCCTATGCCGACGAGGCGGTGGTGACGCCGTCGCAGACGATCCCGTTGCCGCGGGCCTTCGACTATGCCGAGGGCGCGACGTTTCTCGCCGCCCACGGCACCGCCTATCATGCGCTGATCGATCGCGGCCAGCTCACGCCGGGCGAAGTGCTGCTGGTGCACGGCGCCGGCGGCGGCGTGGGGCTCGCCGCGGTCGAGATGGGCAAGATGCTGGGCGCGACCGTGATCGCGGCGGCGTCATCGGAAGAGAAGCTTGCCGTGGCGCAGGCGAAGGGAGCCGATCATCTGGTGCTGTATCCGCGCGAACTGTTCCGCGATGCGGTCAAGCGCATCACCGACGGCCGCGGCGCAGACGTGGTGTTCGATCCCGTCGGCGGCCCGGTCTTCGAGGACAGCATGCGCTGCATCGCCTGGGGCGCGCGGCTGCTCGTGATCGGCTTTACCGGCGGCATCGGGCTCGCCCGCACCAATCTCCTGCTGATCAAGGGCGCCAGCGTGCTCGGCGTCCGCGCCGGCGAGGCAGTGCGGCGCAATCCGGCGCTTGCGGAAGTGCGGATCAGGAAGTTGCTGGAATGGGCGGAGGCAGGAAAGATCCGTCCCCACATCTCGCACCGCCTGCCGCTGGAAGATTTTGCGCAGGCGATGCGGTTATTGATGGACCGCAAGGCGATCGGCCGCGTGGCGCTGGTGATGTGACACTACCCCTCGTCGTCCCGGCGAACGCCGGGACCCATACCGCGTGATCTATCGAGAAG
>JBAUUA010001351.1:0-2718 GCA_049582465.1 Bradyrhizobium sp.
GAACGAGAAGGCTGTGATCGAGATCGGCACGCCGGAACATTCGGTGGTGACGACTTGCGCTTATTGCGGCGTCGGCTGCTCGTTCAAGGCGGAGATGCGCGGCGACGAGGTCGTGCGCATGGTGCCGTACAAGGACGGCAAGGCCAATCGCGGCCATTCCTGCGTCAAAGGCCGCTTCGCCTGGGGTTACGCCAATCACCGTGAGCGCATCCTCAAGCCGATGATCCGCGACAAGATCTCTGATCCGTGGCGCGAAGTTTCCTGGGAAGAAGCGATCGGACGCGTCGCGTCCGAGTTCAAGCGCATCCAGGCGACCTATGGGCGCGGCTCGGTCGGCGGCATCACGTCATCGCGCTGCACCGACGAAGAAACCTTCCTGGTGCAGAAGCTCGTCCGCGCCACCTTCGGCAACAACAATGTCGATACCTGCGCGCGGGTCTGCCACTCGCCGACCGGCTACGGCTTAAGCACGACCTTCGGCACCTCGGCCGGAACTCAGGATTTCGATTCAGTCGAGCATACCGACGTCGTCATCCTGATCGGCGCCAATCCGACCGATGCGCATCCGGTGTTCGCTTCGCGCATGAAGAAGCGGCTGCGGGCCGGAGCGAAGCTGATCGTGATCGATCCGCGCCGGATCGATCTCGTGCGCACGCCGCATGTGGAGGCGGCCTATCACCTGCCGCTTCGGCCGGGCACCAACGTCGCCGTTCTCACGGCGCTGGCGCATGTGGTCGTCGCCGAGGGACTGGTCAACGAAAAATTCGTGCGCGAGCGCTGCGACTGGGACGAGTTCAGCGATTGGGCCGCGTTCGTTGCCGAGCCGCGCAACAGCCCGGAAGAAGTGGCGAAGGTTTCCGGCGTGCCGGCGGAAGCGATCCGCGCCGCGGCGCGGCTCTACGCCACCGCCGGCAACGGCGCGATCTATTACGGTCTCGGCGTCACCGAGCACAGCCAGGGCTCGACCACCGTGATGGCGATCGCCAATCTCGCCATTGCGACCGGCAATATCGGCCGGCCGGGCGTCGGCGTGAATCCGCTGCGCGGCCAGAATAACGTGCAAGGCTCCTGCGACATGGGCTCGTTCCCGCACGAACTGCCCGGCTATCGCCACATCTCCGGCGATGCGGTGCGCGACCAGTTCGAGGCGATGTGGCACGTCAAGCTCAATCCGGAGCCGGGCCTGCGCATTCCCAACATGTTCGACGCCGCCATCGAAGGTACCTTCATGGGGATCTATGTGCAGGGCGAGGACATCCTGCAGTCCGACCCCAACACCAAGCACGTGGTGGCAGCGCTTTCGGCGATGGAATGCGTCATCGTGCATGACCTGTTCCTGAACGAGACCGCCAATTACGCCCATGTCTTCCTGCCGGGCTCGACCTTCCTCGAGAAGGACGGCACCTTCACCAATGCCGAGCGCCGGATCCAGCGCGTCCGCAAGGTGATGTCCCCGCGCAACGGGCTGGCGGATTGGGAAGTGACGATCCGGCTCGCCAAGGCCATGGGCCTGGACATGCACTATGACCATCCCTCCGAGATCATGGACGAGATCGCGGCGCTGACACCGACCTTCGCCGGCGTCTCCTATGCCAGGCTCGACGAACTCGGCTCGGTGCAGTGGCCGTGCAACGAGAAGGCGCCCGAGGGCACGCCGGTGATGCATATCGGCGGCTTCGTGCGCGGCAAGGGCAAGTTCGTCATCACCGAATATATCGCGACCGACGAGCGCACCGGTCCGCGCTACCCGTTGCTGCTGACCACGGGGCGCATCCTCAGCCAGTACAATGTCGGGGCGCAGACCCGTCGCACCGAGAATGTCGTCTGGCACAGCGAGGACCGGCTCGAGATCCACCCTCACGACGTCGAACAGCGCGGCGTGCGCGACGGCGACTGGGTCAGGCTTGCGAGCCGCGCCGGCGAAACCACGCTGCGCGCGCTGATCACCGACCGCGTCGCGCCGGGGGTGGTCTACACCACCTTCCATCACCCGGACACGCAGGCCAACGTCATCACGACGGACTATTCCGACTGGGCGACCAATTGTCCGGAATACAAGGTCACGGCGGTGCAGATATCGCCGTCGAACGGACCGTCGGAGTGGCAAAAGGCCTATGAAGAGCAGGCGCGCCACAGCAGGCGCATTGCTCCCGTCGTGGAAGCCGCGGAGTAGCCGGGATGCACGTCCCTGTTCGCACCGTCCAACGTCGGGTCTGGCGCGAGAGCGGCGTCAGCGAGGGTCTCCGCACCATTCCGGAAGAAACCGCCCTCGCCCTGACGTACAATGGCGGCACCTATGCCGTGATGATGGGGACGCCGCAGAACTTGCGGGATTTCGCGGTCGGCTTCAGCCTCAGCGAAGGCATCGTGCAGTCCGCCGACGATATCCGCTCGTTCGACGTCGTGCATCTCGACGACGGCATCGAGTTGCGGATGTGGCTCGAGCCGTCGCACACGGAGCGGCTGAACGAGCGGCGGCGCCATATCGCGGGCCCCACCGGCTGCGGCATCTGCGGCATCGATTCGATCGCCGAAGCGATCCGTCCGGCCGCGATCGTCGCAGAGGGCCGGTCGTTTTCTCCGCAACAGATCATGGCTGCGATGCAGGCTGTCGCGCCGCTGCAGACGATCAATATCGAAACCCGCGCTGTCCACGCGGCGGCATTCTGGATGCCGGGGCGCGGCATCGTCGCGTTGCGCGAGGACGTCGGCCGCCAC
>JBAUUA010001352.1:0-8016 GCA_049582465.1 Bradyrhizobium sp.
CGGCGGCCTTTGATCCCAAGATCCACTGTCTCACTCCCGTTATGTCAGCTGATGGTTGTAGTCCGATCCCCTCATTGTAGCCAAGCCGGTTGGCCCTGATAAGAGACCCCGCTATCTCCGAAATGCATATCTCAGACAGGGGGGCGGCGTGCGCGGCGAGCGGATGAACCCTTAAATGTGCCGGTCTTTCTTCAGCCGGTCGATCGCGGCGGCGGCCTCCGGCGGCAGCGAGCGAAAGCCGGTTTGCCCGGCTGCCGACAGCAGCGGCCGCAGCCGCGAGCCTTCGAGATATTTGGGCTCGCGATCCCGCGGCACCAGCTGGTCGAAGATCATGACCAGCGTGACCGCGACCAGGCCGACGCGCACGGCGCCGAGCACGGCGCCCGCGAGGCGGTCGCCGATGCCGGCACCGGGGCCGATGGTTTCGTCGAGCACCATGCGCATCAGTTTTCCGAGCACCATGCCGGCGAGAAGAAAAATTCCAAAGAACAACGGCCAGTTCTGCGAGAATGGCGCGTCGCCCTGAACGCCGATCATGGGCCCAACAAGCGACATCGCCCAGATCGCGATCGGCATCGCAAAGAGATAGGCGAGGATCGTCACCGCGCTGCGCAGCAGGCCGGAATTGAAGCCGAGGACGACGGCTGCGACGAGCGCAAAATAGACGACGGCGTCGAAACTGTTCATGAGCGGAAATTCTCCCCGTGTGTCGCGTGTCCGACCTTGGTCAATGAAACGGGTTTGCGATTGCTAAAATCGTCTGTATCAATGAACGCGTGCTATTCTCGCTGGAGCTGCTCATGTCCGGTTTATTCGACGTCAGTAAAGAAATCATTCTTGTCACCGGCGCCTCGCAGGGGCTTGGGCGGCAGTTCGCGCGGGTGCTTTCGGCGCACGGCGCCGCGGTCGTGCTGGCGGCGCGGCAGACCGCGAAACTAAAAAGCCTCGAGGATGAAATTCGCGGCAACGGCGGACGCGCCGTCGCGGTGCAGATGGACGTCACCGATATCGCCTCGATCGGCAAGGCGATCGACAGCGCGGAGACAGCACTCGGTCCGGTCAGCGTGCTCGTCAACAATGCCGGCATTGCCATCGAGAAGCTCGCGATCGACCAGACCGAGGCGGACTGGGATTCCGTCATCAACGCCAATCTCAAGGGGGCCTATTTCCTGGCCACCGAAATCGCGCGGCGGATGATCGCGCGCAAGCAGGAGGGCAATATCGTCAATATCGCCTCCGTGCTCGGTTTCGGCGTGATGAAGTTCCTTTCGCCCTACACCATCTCCAAGGCCGGCATCATCCAGGCCACCAAGGCGATGGCGCTGGAGCTCGCCGGCAATCGTATCCGCGTCAACGCGCTGGCGCCCGGCTATATCGACACCGAGATGAACCATGATTTCTGGTCGACGCCAGCAGGCGAGAAATTGACAAAACGGATTCCGCAGCGCCACGTCGGCGCCGAATCCGATCTCGACGGCGCCATCATGCTGCTCGCCTCCAACGCCTCGCGCTACATGACCGGCAGCGTCGTGACCGTGGATGGCGGGTTCTTGCTGACGTGAGGGGCCGGCGACCCTCTCCACGTCATTGCGAGCAAAGCGAAGCGACGAAGCAATCATACGCCGTCATTCCGGGATGGTCCGCAGGACCAGACCCGGAATCTCGAGATTCTCCGATGTGCGATTGCACATCGTAGTTCGATGCTTCGCATCGCCCCGGAATGACAGCGACTCTCCGGCGATTACGACAAGAACCGCAACAGCTTTTCCATTCGTGCGATCCTGGCGCCGTAGGGCGGATAGAGGTCGGCCAGCCGGTTGAACGGCGAGCGGTAGAACACCGGCTTCAGCTTGCTCAGTGTGTCAAACCCCCATTCGCCATGATAGGCGCCGGTGCCGGAGGCGCCGACGCCGCCCATCGGCTGGTTGATCTGGGCAAAGTGGAACAGGCAGTCGTTGACGGTGACGCCGCCGGAGACGGTGCGTGCCAGCACATCGTCGCGCGCCGAATCGTCCTTGCCAAACCAGTACAGCGCCAGCGGCCGGTCGTGCTTGTTGATATAGGCGACCGGCTCGGCGGCATTCCTGTAGCCGATCACGGGCAATAGCGGCCCGAAGATTTCCTCCTGCATGATCGTCATGTCGGGGCTCGCGCCGACGACGATGGTCGGCGGGAACTTGCGCTTTGATTTCCACGCGGGGTCGTCGGGCTTTGCCGCCTGCATGATGCGGGCGCCCTTGGCGGCGGCATCCGCCACCAGGCTTTCGAGCCGCGCATAATGCCGGTCGGAAACCACCGAGGTGTAATCCTTGTTGTCGGGACTGGTGCCGAACATGGCCCGCATGCTGGCCTGCACCTTGTCGGCGAAATCCTGCATTTGGCCTTCCGGCACCAGCGCATAATCCGGCGCGATACAGGTCTGGCCGGCATTGAGCAGCTTGCCGTAGGCGATACGCTGGGCGGCTTCCGCCAGATCTGCGGAGCGGTCGACGATGGCCGGCGATTTGCCGCCGAGTTCGAGCGTAATCGGCGTCAGATTGCGACCGGCCGCTTCGGCGACGAGACGGCCGACGCGCGTCGAGCCGGTGAAGATCAGATGATCGAACGGCAGCGAGGCGAAGGATTTCGCGATTTCCTCCTCGATGCCGGTGACTACCATTTCGCCAGCGTCGAACTTGGCCGAGATCAGCTCCTTCAGCAGCGCCGAGAATCGCGGCACCAGTTCGCTCGGCTTGATCATGACCCGGTTGCCCGCGGCGATCGCGCCCACCGCCGGCGCCAGGGTCAGCTGCAGCGGATAATTCCAGGGCGCGATGATGCCGACGACGCCGAGCGGCTGCGGGATCAGCCGGTTCTTGGCCGGCATGAATTGCAGCGCGGTGGCGATGCGCCGGGGCGCCATCCATTTTTTCAGGTGCTTGGCGGTGTGCTTGATTTCGCCGAGCACGAACATCGACTCCGCGAACAGGGTCTCGATACTGCTGCGATGGCCGAAATCCGCCGATATCGTCGCATCAAAACGGGCCTCATTGTCGGCGACGACCGCGCGCAGCCGCGCCAGCCGGTCGAGACGTTGCTCGAGCGTCGGCGCAGGCTCCGACCGCGACAGGTTGAACAGGCGGTGAAAGGCGTCATCCAGGGCGCTCTGGCCCGGGCTTTTCAGTGACTGGTCCATGGCGTTCTCCTCGGCGATTTTCAGGATTGTTCCTTGCGGCTCCTGCCTGGTTTATCCCGGTTCCCTCGCCGGAAAGCTGGGCCTTTACGCAGGGTCTGGCAAGAGCGCTCAGTCCGGGCCGGTTTTGTGCCGAAAAGCGTGATTTGGGCGATTTTAGCCGTCATAAAATCCTCAAAAGTCGCCTCGCGGCCCTTTCCAAAGCGGGCCTGCGTTGGTACATACCCCTCGCGCCCCAAGGCATTCGCCAGGGGTTGCCTTCTCAGGAAGCCTCGGGACGGACTTGCCACGCTCCGCGCGTTGGCCAAAGACGTTTCGGCACTCGGTTTTTCGACAAGGCGCGCAATGGTTTATCGCGGGGTGGAGCAGCCCGGTAGCTCGTCAGGCTCATAACCTGAAGGTCATAGGTTCAAATCCTATCCCCGCAACCAGATAAGATGCCGGTTTGTCGGCATCATTTCGAAGAGCCGCCCCTTGGGGCGGCTCTTTGCTTTTCAAGTCGGCGGTTCTCTCGGCGGTCTAAATGGCCGGAATGCCCGGCTCAAATCCCAGGACGTCCTCGATCCATTTCGCCGCGCGCAGCGTTCGATAATCCTGCCGGTAGGCGCCGACGATCTGGAGGCCGAGGGGCAGACCGTTTTTTCCGAATCCGGCCGGCAGCGTCACGGCGGGCACCCCAAGCAAAGTCCAGGGCGCGCAAAATTCCGCTTTGCCGGTGAAGCCGAGGCCCTCCGGCGCTTCGCCGAAGGCCGGCAGGGTCAGGATGGCGTCGAAGCCTGCGATCTCACTTGCGAACGCGGACCGCAGTTTTTCTTGCAAGGCTTTGGCCGCAAGATACTCCAAGGCCGTGCGGGTCTTTCCGGTCTGAACCAGGGATTTCAGATGATCGCTGGTACGGTCGGGAAAGCGTTCGACGAGGCTCTGAAAAATCAGCGCCGCCTCGCTCGCAAGAATGGTGTTGATCGCGGTCCAGTTGGCGCGATCGAGTTCAGCCAGTTCGAGCTCTTCCAGAACAGCGCCCGCCTTGCGTGCTTTCGCGATCGCCGCCTCGAACAGCTGTTGCTGTTCGGGCTCGGCCTTTGACCAATTCCCGAAGCGGACGATGCAGAGGCGCGGCCGCTCCAGCGGCGGCACGCCGTCTGCGGCATCGATCTCAAATCCGGGAAGCGGCCGGCCATGCGGGTCGCTGTCGCTTGACGCGGCAAGCAGCGACAGCGCAAAGGCGACATCCTCGACCCGCCGCGCGAACAGGCCGACGTGATCGAGCGAAGGGCTCAAGGCATGCACGCCGGTCCGGGGGATCGCGCCAAAACTCGGTTTGAGGCCGACGACGCCATTGAACGCCGCCGGCCGGATGAGGGAGCCGAGCGTTTGCGTGCCCAGCGCCAGCGGGACGATACCGGCCGCCACTGCCGCCGCGGAACCCGACGACGAACCGCCCGGCGTATGCCGCGCATTCCACGGATTGACCGTCGGTCCCGGATGCCGCCAGGCGAACTCCGTCGAAACCGTCTTGCCGAAAATCGTGGCGCCGAGACTGCGCAGCCGTTCGACGACCCAGGCATCGCGCTCAGGAATGTGATCGCGGTAGATCGGCGAACCGTTGGTGGTCGGCATGTCCGATGTCGCGATGCGCGTCACCAGGATGACGGTCTTGTGATAGGTTTCCACCGCGTCCTTCAGCACGCCTTCGAGATAGAGCCGGGTCTGGTAGTCCAGCGCCGAGAACGGTTCATCGAGCAGCAGGATGTCCGGATCCATGATGAGCGTGCGGATCAACGCCACGCGCTGGCGCATTCCGCCGGACAACGTCTTCGGATAGGCATTCTCGAAGCCCGCGAGGCCAAAACCCTTGAGATATTCGCGCGCCTTGCCTTCGGCCTCGACCCGGTCGACGCCGCGTGTCTCCAGTCCCAGGAGCACGTTGCCGAGCACGGTGCGCCAGGGAAACAGCAGGTCTTTCTGCATCATGTAGCCGACGCGGCCGCGCAGGCTCTCGATCTCCTGGCCGCGATAATGCAGCGAGCCGGAATCGGGTTCGAGCAGGCCGGCAATGATGTTGAAGATCGTGGTCTTGCCGCAGCCCGAGGGCCCGATGATGCTGACGAAATCCCGCTCGTTGATGCCGAATGAAAGGTCGTCGAGCACGCGGACCTCGCCGGCCTTGCCGGCAAAGGACTTTCGGACGTTGCGAACGCTGAGTTGAACGGGGACTGGCTGCATCCCCCATCCACAGGCAACTTGTATGCCACGCCGTCGATCGGAAAACTGTATTGTTATCAGTCGATTAATACGACGAGGCTGGGCTGCTTCGGCCGATGCTGCCTGTTTAGGCAGCGGTTCGATCCGCGACGCGAATTTCCGTTGCCAGGCATGCGGTCAGTCTGTCGTGGAGGCATCGGGGTGCAGTGTTTGGGCTTTCCCGGCGCCGAGGCCGGACGCTATCTGCCTATCACTCCTTCTTCTGTCCCGACATCTCCACCACCTTGCGCCAGCGCTCGGTTTCGGTGGCGAGCATGGCGGCGAACTCCGTTGAGTTGCCGGTGATGGAGATGGCGCCGAGCTCGCCGAGCCGCTGCTTGATGGTGGGATCGGCGAGGGCGGCGTTGATTTCCTTGTTGAGGAGATCGACGATCTCTTGTGGCGTGCCGTGGGGCGCGCCGACGCCATAGAATGAACTCGTCTCATAGCCGGGCAGGGTGTCGCCGATCGGCGGCACGTCCGGCAGCGTATCCGACCGCTGCTTCGTGGTGACGCCGAGCGCGCGCAACTTTCCCGTCCGCACGAATTCGAACGACGAGGTGACATTGTCGAACATGCCCTGGATCTGCCCGCTCATCACATCGGTCAGGCCCGGTGCCGATCCGCGATAAGGCACGTGGACGAATTGAACGCCGGCCATCGCCTTGAACAATTCGCCGGACAGATGCAGCGAGGTGCCGATGCCGGAAGAGGCGATGCTCATCTTGCCCGGATTGGCCTTGGCGTAGGCGATGAATTCGGAAGCGGTGTGAACCGGAAGATCGTTGTTGACCACCAGCACGTGAGCAGCAGGGTATAGCCGTCGGGCGGCGAGCCGATCACTGTCTGGGTGCCGAGATTGCTGCCGGCGCCCGGCTTGTTCTCGACCACGAAGGGCTGGCCGAGCCGCTCCGACAGCCGCTGACCGATCAGCCGCGAAAGCACGTCGGTGGCCCCGCCGGCGGCGTAGGGAACAATCCAGCGCACGGAATGGGACGGGTAGGCCGTGTCAGCCTGCGCCGGCGTCATCAGGCTGGCGCCGAGCAGGGATATTCCGAAGCCCGCGGCCGATTGGAGGAAAGCTCGTTTGCTGATCATCGCGGCCTCTCATTTCTCGTTGAGGCCGGTATTGCAAGAATCGTGCTGTGCGGCACGATGTTCCCGCCATCGTGGTAAAGTTCCGGTACGGTCGGCGGCGCGAACAATCACCTCGGGCAAGCCACCGCCGGCGAATTAATCAGCCTTGCAAATTTCGCCCGACGGCAACGCGGTCTTTACTGTGCTGATTAACACCTGGTCAGCCAAGGCGGTCTATAGCTGGTCCGGATCAAACTATTGCCCGGGATCAGCAGTTACCCTCGCCATGAGCGCAGACGTCATCGAACAACCGACGCCATCGGCGAAGACTCCGCCGCGCGCAAAACCGTCCGCCGCCAAGAGCTGGCTGAAAGCGATCGAGCTCACCTCGCGCATCGAGGCCCACCCGTCCCGCTTGTTCGCCGACGTCGTGGAAGACTGGTCGAAGCGGCAACCGGACCGCCCGGCCCTGATCTCGGACGAGGGCACGTTGAGCTACCGGACGCTGGCCGAGCGGATCAACCGTTACGCGCGCTGGGCGCTGTCGGCAGGGATCGAACCCGGCGACACCGTCTGCCTCATCATGCCGACGCGGCCGGATTACATTGCCGCGTGGCTCGGCATCACCAGGGTCGGCGGCGTCGTCGCGCTGATCAACACCAGGCTGGTCGGGCTGTCGCTGTCCCATTGTGTCAACGTCGCCGACGCCGATCATGTCATCCTCGCGGAGGAACTTGGAGGAATTTTCGAAACCGCGCTGCCCTATCTGAACCGCGCGCCGAAAATCTGGATCCACGGCAGCCATGGCAACGATGCAAGCATTGATGCCGTACTGGATGGAATGGACGGCAGCCCTTTGCAGCCTTCCGAACGGCGCGCCGTCACCATCAACCATCGCGCATTGCTGATCTACACCTCGGGCACCACCGGCCTGCCGAAGGCCGCCAGCATCAGCCACCGTCGTATCCTGAACTGGGGCGGCTGGTTCGCCGGGCTGACGGCGGCTTCGGTCGACGACCGGCTGTACGATTGCCTTCCGGTCTATCACAGCGTCGGCGGCATCGTCGCGCCCTGCAGCATGCTGAGCGCGGGCGGCTCCGTGGCGCTCGCCGACAAATTTTCCGCGAGCGGATTCTGGCACGACATCGTGCGCTGGGACTGCACGCTGTTCCAGTACATCGGCGAACTCTGCCGTTATCTCCTGCGCGCGCCGCCGTCCGAATATGAAGCGAGCCATCGGCTCCGGCTCGCCTGCGGCAACGGCCTGCGCGGCGATATCTGGGAAGCGTTTCAGTCGCGCTTTGCGATTCCGCAGATTCTTGAATTCTACGCGGCGACCGAAGGCAATTTCTCGCTCTACAATGTCGAGGGCAAACCCGGCGCCATCGGCCGGATTCCGCCGCTGCTCGCGCATCGCTTTCCAGCCGCGATCGTTCGGATCGACATCGATTCCGGTGCGCCGGTTCGCGGCGAGGATGGCCTTTGCGTCGCTTGCGCGCGCGGCGAAGCCGGCGAAGCGATCGGCC
>JBAUUA010001353.1:0-1889 GCA_049582465.1 Bradyrhizobium sp.
GGCGTTGACGCGACCGGCCCGCCGCCGTCGGCGATGATGCGCTGCGTGACGTCTTCCGACATCACGATCTTGCGCAGCTCCTTGTTGAGCCGCTCGATGATCGGCTTGGGCGTGCCGGCCGGCGCCACCAGTCCGTAATACTGCACGATATCGAGACCGGGCATTCCGGATTCGGCGGTCGTCGGCACATCCGGAACCGCGGCCAGGCGCTGCGGCGCGGCCACCGCGATGGCGGTGAGCTTGCCGGCCTTGATGTTGCCGATCGCCGGCGGCAGCGTGTTGAAGCCGACCATCACGTGGCCGCCGAGCAGGTCGGTGGTGAGCGGACCGGTGCCCTTGTAAGTGACGATGGTCATGTCGGCGCCGGCCAGGCCCTTGAACGCTTCGGCGCCGAAATAATTCAGCGTCGGCGCCGGCGGCGTGCCGACGGTAACCGTGCCCGGCTTCGCTTTGGCGAGCGCGACAATGTCGGCCATGGTTTTCACCGGCACCGACGGATTGGCCATGATCACGATCGGAATCGACGCGATCAGCCCGATCGGCGCGAAGTCCTTCTCCAGATCGTAGCCGGTGTTGGCGGGCAGGCTCGCGCCGGTCACCAGCATCAGAATGGTGTAGCCGTCGGGTGCCGCCTTGGCGGCGTCGCGCACGCCGATCACCGAGCCGGCGCCCGGCTTGTTGACCACGATTACCTGCTTGCCCAGCGCTTCGGAAAGTTTCTGCGCGATGACGCGGCCTTCGGTGTCGACGCCGCCGCCGGGCGGGAACGGCACGATCAATTCGACGACGCGGTTGGGATAATCGTCGGCCGTCGCCTTGAACTGCCAACCGAAGAATGCCGCGGCCAAAACCGCGGCAAATGCCGCGCGCTTGAATGGTGCCCAATGTGCACGGTGCGCCATCGTGTCCTCCCTACTTTTTTCGTTGGCAGGGATTTTGGCAGGTCTCGTTCCGGTTTGGAACCGGGGGTACTCACCCGTCACGGCTGCGCCAGCATCATCGCCAGTGCCGCGGCGATGAATGGCAGCGGCAGCGACACCGCCGCGCGCAGCCACACCACGCGCGGCGGCATCAACGGCACTTCCCAAATCACCAGGCGGTGGATGGCATAGAGCGCCCAGGCGGTCGAATAGGCGATCACCTGCGGCGCGCCCGCCCCGCTCTTGAGCGCGGCCGAGCCGATGGCGAAGCCAACCACCGGCCCGCCCGGTGTCAGCGCGCCGCCGAGCGTCGCGACCACGGCGCCGAGCAGGCCTGACTCCGGGCCGATCCAGGAAGCAACGACTGCTTTCGGCAGCACCTCGGCGATGAAGCCGGAGCCGATGACGCCGGCGCCGATGCGCGGCAGCAGGCGGATGAATTCCAGTACGCCCTCGCGCGCGCCGTCGACGAACAACACGCGACCGCGCAAGGCGGCGATGAACGCCAAAACCGCGACCACCAACCACAGCAGGATGTTGACGGCGAGGAACATTATTTGGCGCTCAGCCGCGCGAGCCCGCTGCGCACCGCGATCCGCGCCAGCACCCCGGCGATGATCGGCAGCGGGATCGCCTCGACGATGCGCCAGATCACGAAGTGCGGTCCGAAGAACGGCAATTCCCACACCAGCGCGCGGGTATAACCGCACAGCGTCCAGGCGGTGATGAAGGCGACCACCGCGCCGGCGTCGGCACCCATCACCAGAAAGGCACCGGCCACCGGATAGATGGTGATCGGCCCGCCCGGCAGCAGGAAACCGAAGAACGCCGCCAGCGCCAGGCCGGTGAGGCCGGATTCGTGGCCGACCCAGCGCGCAACCAATTCGCGCGGCAGGATCATAGTGACGAAGGCGCCGATCAGGCAGCCGGCCAGCACCTTGGGCAGCATCTCGCCGAACAGCGTGACGT
>JBAUUA010001354.1:0-2103 GCA_049582465.1 Bradyrhizobium sp.
GCACATCTGAGGTTCGATGCTTCGCATCGCCCCGGAATGGCGTGATTGAGTTAGCCGATCCTTTGCCTGCTCCACCGTTCGGCAAAGCGATGCAGCGGCAGGAAGGTTTCGTTCAATTCGCGGCCCAGTCCAGTGAGCCCGTACCCGCCGGCCGGGAGAAGTTCGATAAAGCCCGCCTCCCGCAGCTCCGACAGCCGCGCCTGCAGCACCGTGGGCGAGGCCTCGTCGCAGGCGGCGCGCAGCGCGCGCGAGGTCAGCGGCGCCTCGCGCAATTCCCAGAGGATCCGCAGGGACCAGCGCCGGCCCAGCAGGTCGAGCAGCACCATGATCGGCCGGCCGGTCCTGGAGCCGCGCACGCGGCGTTTCCGGCCGGCTTTCTTCGTCGCTGAGGCCTGTTCCAGCACCGGAAGCTCCCTTGCGGTCTGCTACAGATAATGTAGCATGTCGCTACGTTTATTGTAGCACGGGAGTTCGTCATGTCACGCATTGCGCCGTTGCAGCCGCCTTATGAGCCGGAAATCCAGGGACAATTCGACCGCATCATGCGCGGCGCGCCGCCGCTGATGCTGTTTCGCGTCGTTGCCGGCCATGCGCGGGCCTGGGAGAAATTCCGCGCCGGCGGCCTGCTGGACAAGGGGCCGCTCTCCCTGCGCGAGCGCGAGATCGTCATCGACCGCACCTGCGCGCTGACGGGGTGCGAATATGAATGGGGCGTCCACGTCGCGACCTTTGCCGCCGCCGCGCATCTCACCGACGAGCAGGTCCGCGCCACCGTGCTGGGCAGCGCCGACGCGCCGTGCTGGTCGGCAGGCGAACAGGCCCTGATCGCGGCGGTAGATGCGCTGCACACCCGCGCAACGATGAGCGACGCCGAGTTCGCCGCGCTGTCGGCGCATTACGACGAGGCGCAGATCCTCGAGATCATCCTGCTCTGCGGCTTCTATCGCACCGTGTCGTATCTGGCGAACGGGCTGGATTTGCCGCTGGAGCAAAAGGCGGCGCGGTTTCCGAAGGCGGCGGCTACAAATTAGGTCGTCATTCCGGGATGCGCCGCTTGGCGCAGGCCCGGAATCCATACTCCCGATGGTGGTTATGGATTCCGGGTTCGCGTCTTCGACGCGCCCCGGAATGACGGAGGGTTACGCCACGCCCGCGCGCAGCACGTCGTGGACGTGCACGATGCCGACCGGCTTTTTGCCTTCGGCGACGATCAGCACCGACACCGCGGGCCGCGAGGAATCGACGCTCTCCCGCATGATTTCGCTGGCGAGCATGCCGGGGGCGATCGTCTTGGGATTTTTCGTCATTACCTCGTCGACCAGCGCCGTCATCAGATCAGGCCGCAGCATGTGACGGCGCAGATCGCCGTCGGTGATGATGCCGGCGATGTCGCCGCCCTTGTCCACGATGCAGACACAACCGAATCCCTTGGCCGACATTTCCACCAGCGCGTCCGACATCCTAGTGCCGAGCGGCTTCAGCGGAATCGCCTCACCGGTATGCATGATGTCGCGGACGAATTTCAGCATCGCCCCGAGCTTGCCGCCGGGATGGAAATTGGCGAATTCCAGCGCGGTGAAACCGCGGCCCTCGAGCAGCGCGATCGCGAGCGCGTCGCCGATCGCGGCCTGCATCAGCGACGAGGTGGTCGGCGCCAGGTTGTGCGGACAGGCCTCGCGCGCCTTCGGCAATTCCAGCACGATCTGCGCGGCTTCGCCGAGCGGAGAGGCCGCATTGGACGTCACGGCAATCATCGGAATCGCAAAACGCCTGGAATAGTTGACGAGGTTCTTCATTTCCGGCTGCTCGCCGGACCACGACAGCGCGATGATGACGTCGTCGGCGGTGATCATGCCGAGATCGCCATGGCTGGCCTCGGCGGCGTGCACGAAGAAGGCGGGGGTGCCGGTGGAGGCGAGCGTGGCGGCGATCTTGCGCGCCACATGGCCCGACTTGCCGAGCCCGGTGACGATGACGCGGCCCTTGGCCTCGCGGATGGTGTCGACGGCTTTGGTGAAGGCCGCTCCCAGCGTGCCCTGCAGGGCCGTGGCGATGGCGCTGACGCCGCTGATTCCGGCGTCGAGCGTGCGCAGGGCCGACTGC
>JBAUUA010001355.1:0-5663 GCA_049582465.1 Bradyrhizobium sp.
GCCACACCCTGGCGCGTTATGTCGACATGGCGACCGAACGCGTCACGCTGCCGCTGAAGCTGCCGTTCGATTTCAAGGATATCCAGCGTATCTCGATCGTGGCCTGCGGTACTGCCAGCTACGCCGGCTACGTCTCCAAATACTGGTTCGAGCGGCTGGCGCGCGTGCCGGTCGAACTCGATGTGGCTTCCGAATTCCGCTACCGCGAGGCGCCGTTGCGCAAGGGTGATCTGGCAATCTTCATTTCGCAATCCGGCGAGACCGCCGATACGCTGGCGGCGCTGCGTTACGCGAAGTCGCAGGGGTTGCACACGCTATCCGTGGTCAACGTGCCGACATCGACCATCGCGCGCGAAAGCGAGACCGTGCTGCAGACGCTGGCCGGCCCGGAAATCGGCGTCGCCTCGACCAAGGCTTTCACCTGCCAGCTGATGGTGCTGGCCGCGACCGCGATCGCCGCCGGCATCGCGCGCGGGGAATTATCGGATGCCGAGGAGGCCAAACTCGTTCATGCCCTCATCGAAATTCCGCGGCTGATGGCGGCGGCGCTCACCACCGAACCGCAGATCGAGAAGCTCGCCCGCGACATCGCCAAATGCAAAGACGTGCTCTATCTCGGCCGCGGCACGAGTTATCCGCTGGCGCTGGAAGGTGCCCTGAAGCTGAAGGAAATTTCCTATATCCATGCCGAAGGCTACGCCGCCGGCGAACTCAAGCACGGGCCGATTGCGCTGATCGACGAAAACATGCCGATCGTGGTGATCGCGCCGCACGACGCGGTGTTCGAGAAAACCGTCTCCAACATGCAGGAGGTCGCCGCTCGCGGCGGCAACATCATCCTGATGACCGACGCCAAGGGAGCGGCGGAAGCGACCGTTGAATCGATGGTGACGATCGTGCTGCCGGACATGGCTTCGATCTTCACGCCGATCGTTTATGCCGTCCCGGTGCAGCTTTTAGCTTACCACACCGCCGTTGTCATGGGCACCGACGTCGACCAGCCGCGCAACCTCGCGAAATCCGTCACCGTCGAATAGGCCGCGTCAAGGGGTCGCTTCGTCGCTTCCGGTCTTCAAAAATCTGCTAGAAGACCCTAGCTGACATCGTACGATGTCCGCTTTCGACCGATTTGGAACCCCCATGAACCGCGACGACCTGCCACCGCCCGTGCCCCCGGCCGAACTCCCGCCGGACGTCCACAGCGGGTTGATGGCCCGCTTCCGGAACTATTTTCTCACCGGCCTGATCGTCGCCGGCCCGATCGCCATCACGTTCTATTTGACCTGGTGGTTTGTGACCTGGGTCGACGGGATCGTGCGGCCGTTCGTGCCGATCGCCTATCGCCCGGAGACCTATCTGCCGTTCGGGCTGCCGGGTTCCGGGCTGATCGTCGCCGTGATCGCGCTGACACTGCTCGGCTTCCTCACCGCCAATCTGATCGGGCGCACCCTGGTCGATCTCGGCGAGAGGCTGCTCGGGCGCATGCCGGTGGTGCGCGCGATCTATCGCAGCCTGAAACAGGTGTTCGAGACGCTGTTCTCGGGCAAGGGATCGAGCTTCCGCCGGGTCGGGCTGGTCGAATTTCCATCGCCGGGCATGTGGTCGATCGTGCTGATCTCGCAGGCGCCGAGCGTGGAGGTCGCCAGCAATCTTCCCGGCGAGGAGGAGCACATTTCGGTGTTCCTGCCCTGCGCCCCGAACCCGACCACGGGATTCTTCTTCTATGTGCCGAAGAGCAAGATCATCGAAGTCGAGATGAGCACCGAGGACGCCGCCACCCTGATCATGTCCTGCGGCGTGGTGCAGCCCGGCTCCGACGGCCAGAAGAAGATCGCCGCGCTCGCGGGCATGGCGAATGCCGCGCGCGTGGCGAATGCAGCCTCGCTGCAGCCGCAAGCCGCGAAGGTGGAGTGAACGCAGCTTCCTCCGTCATTGCCTGCGACAAACGCGAAGCGTTTTCGCAAGGGAGCGCAGCGACGAAGCAATCCGACCTTTACTTTCCGTGACGCCTGATTGTTTTTTCCCTCCCCCCGCGAAGCGGCGGGGAGGGATCAAGGGTGGGGGGTCGCTCAGCGGACACCGGCAGCAGCGGCACCTGCCGAAACACCCCCCACCCCCGACCTCGAGAGCGAGCTTTGCTCGCCTCGGACCCCACCACGCGCGAGGCGCGCGGGGGGAGGGGAGAAGACGCGATTGCAAATGGATCGGGGTCTTGGCTTCGCGTATTCCGGAATGACGGTGAACAATTTCACCCCGCCCCGATCAGCGGGATCGCTTCGTCGCGCTCGAAGAGATAGAGCAGGCAGCGCAGCGCGTCGCCGCGCTCGCCCTTCAGCTTCGGATTGTCCTTCATGATGCGGAGCGCTTCATCGCGCGCCTGCGTGATGAGCTGGCCGTGGACCTCCGAGCGGGCGATGCGGTAGCCGGGCAGGCCGCTCTGGCGGACGCCGAGCACGTCCCCTTCGCCGCGCAGCCGCAGATCCTCCTCGGCGATACGAAAACCGTCGGTGGTTTCGCGGATCACCTTCAGCCGCGCCTTGGACATCTCGTTCAGCGGTTCCTTGTAGAGCAGGAGGCAGGTCGAGGCCTCCGAGCCGCGGCCGATCCGGCCGCGCAGCTGATGCAGTTGCGCGAGCCCAAAGCGCTCGGCATTCTCGATCACCATAATGCTGGCAGCGGGAACGTCGACGCCGACCTCGACCACGGTGGTCGCCACCAATAGCCCGATCTCGCCGGCGGCGAATTGCGCCATCACGCGATCCTTCTCGGTGCCCTTCATCTGGCCGTGCACCAGACCGACCTTGTCGCCGAAACGCTGTTGCAAGGCCTCGAACCGCTCGGTCGCATTGGTGAGATGTTCCGTGCCCTCGGCTTCCGATTCCTCGACCAGCGGACAAATCCAGTACACCTGCTTGCCCGCCTGTAGCGCGCGGCCGACGCCGTCGATCACCTCATCAAGCCTGCTGTTCGGCATCGCGCGGGTGTCGATCGGCTGGCGGCCTGCCGGCTTCTCGCGCAATTCAGAGACATCCATGTCGCCGAAATAGGTCAGCACCAGCGTGCGCGGGATCGGCGTGGCGCTGAGCACCAGCACATCGACGGCCTCGCCCTTATTGGTGAGCGCGAGGCGTTCGCGGACGCCGAAGCGGTGCTGTTCATCGACCACGGCGAGGGCCAGCGCCTTGAACACCACGTCGTCCTGGATCAGCGCATGGGTTCCGACCAGGAAATCAATTTCGCCGTCCGCCAGCCGCGCCAGCAGTTCGCGGCGCTCCTTGCCCTTCTCGCGGCCGGTGAGGATCGCCACCCGCATGCCTGCGCGCTCGGCGAGCGGCGCGATGGTCTTGATGTGCTGGCGCGCCAGGATTTCCGTCGGCGCCATCAGCGCGGCCTGCTTGCCGACCTCGGCGACCGCAGCGGCCGCCAGCAGCGCCACCACGGTCTTGCCCGAGCCGACATCGCCCTGCAGCAGCCGCAGCATGCGGAGCGGCTGACGCAGATCCTCGGTGATGGCCGCGGCCGCCTCGCGCTGCGACGCCGTCAGCGCGTAAGGCAGCGCGTCGATGATCTGGTTGCGCAGATGGCCGTCGCCAGCATGGCGGTCGCCGGCGGGGCGGCGCAGTTGCGCGCGCACCAGCGCCAGCGCCAGTTGACCGGCCAGCAGTTCGTCGAAGGCAAGCCGCGACCAGTAGGGACCGTCGGGCAGGATATCCGTCAGTTCAATTGGCACATGCACGCGGTTCAGTGCTTCGGCAACGGGCGGAAACTTGCAGCGGCGGATCACTTCCGGGCTGATCCATTCGGGCAAGGCCGGCAGCTTCTGCAGCGCCTGCGCCACCGCGCGGCGCACCGAGCCGATCGCGAGACCTTCGGTGAGGGGATAGACGGGATCGATGCCCGACAGTTTTGCAAATCCTTCTTCGTCCACCACGCGGTCGGGGTGGGTGATCTGCAGCGTGCCGTCGTACATCTGCACGGTGCCGGAGACGTAGCGCTTGGCGCCGACCGGCAACAGCTTTTCGACATAGCCGGGCTGGGCGCGGAAGTAGGTCAGCACGACGTCGCCGGTGTCGTCGCTGGCATAGACCAGATGCGGCGCGCGCGCGTTGCGTGAGGGCGTCGGGCGATGGCGGTCGACCGTCACCTCCAGGGTCACCACGGTTCCCGGCACGGCGTCGCGGATTTTCGGTCGCGCCCGGCGGTCGATCACGCTCGCCGGCAGATGCAGCAGGAGATCGACAAGCCGCGGCGTCTCGCTGCGGCCGAGCAGATAGCGGAACAATTTGTCCTGCTTCGGCCCGACGCCGGCAAGGCTGGTGATCGGAGCGAACAGCGGATTGAGCAGAGCAGGGCGCATCGGGAAAGCCTATGACCGTTCGCGCCCGTCATGCCCGGCTTTATGCCGGGCATCCACGGTTTTTTTTGCCGGCAGTCCGACTCAATGGTGAATGACCCACAACGGACTCAGGATTGCTCGGCGGCTTAACCCCAAATCGCAACCCAAATGCTGCTACTCGTAGGGAGTAATGCTGATGCTCGGATTTTCGAGACCGCCTGATCTCACTATCTTTTTGATCGAACGGGCGGCCTGAGACTCGGTGAAGTCCGGAGTCGCTGGTGTCTGAGCCTGCCATGGGAAACCTGTCCCGCATTGGTGTACTGACCATATTGTTGATTGGCGCGTCACCACTCGCCGCTGAGCCATTTGGCGTCGCCACGGTTCCAGCCGCACCAGACAGCCGGATCTCGGCGATCTGGCGCGACCTGCAGCCGGCCATGCGGGCGGATGAGCAGACCATCGTTGTATGCCGTGCCAATCCGGCCTGCGGCTCTCCCGCGGCCCTTCGGTTCATCGCGATAGTCGACGAGGCGCGTCGGTATCAAGGGCGCGCGCTGCTCGGCCACATCAACCGCGCAGTTAACCTCGCGATCCCGACGACGCGCGGCGGTGTATCATGGCAGTCGCCCCTCAAAGCGTTGGCGTCGTTCGGCGACTGCAAGAGCTATGCGGTGACGAAATACGCGGCCCTGGGTGCCGCGGGCATCGCGCCGGAGGATCGACGACTCGTGATGGTTTGGGACAACGCACACCCGCAGGAAACCCATCTAGTCGTAGTGGTGCGCATTGCACGGCGATGGCTAATCCTTGATAACCGAACCCTGACCTTGGCCGACAGCACCGACCAGCAAGCCTACCGGCCGTTACATGTGTTCGACCATTCCGGAGTGCGGGACTTCCCGCCGTTGGCCCCGGTCGGCGCGCCGCTCTAAGAACCCAAACCGCAACAATAGTCCCGAGTACGGCTAGGCCGGAGATGATCCAACCTGTGAGCGGTGATCGAATGGAGCTGTTGTTTGCTGCGGCGCATGAGTCCGCTTGTGGCAGATAGCTTCACTTGATGCGGTGCATAGACATGTCCGGAGTTGGGTAGACCGGAAGCGACCGGCGTACAGCCAAAGTGATGCGATTGAGCCTCGACAGAAATCAGGCGGGCGCGTTTGGGCTTCTTGGCTCTCTTGGACAGCCCCACGACGTCAACTGATTTGCCCGTCGAGGCTGGGCAAGAACTCGGTAATTTCGAGGGTTGGTGTACGATTCGACTTATGACGAATCGCCCATTCAAGACCGGCGAGAGCCGGCATCAGCCCAGTCTGCTTCCTCC
>JBAUUA010001356.1:0-5283 GCA_049582465.1 Bradyrhizobium sp.
CTGCAACGGCTGATTGAAGCAGGTGCTCTCAAGCCCGAACAGCCGTAACCCGTTTGTCGGCCCTAGGTGCGACCTAGCGGATTACCCCTTAATTCCACTGTTTGCTCACCGTTGAGCCATACTTGGTCCCGCCCAAATTTGTCATTGTGCGTTGGTTGGCGCTGGGGACAAGGACATGCGCAGCGTCGCCGAATATTTGGAGAAGGCTGCCCAGTTCGATGAACTGGCAAGATCGACCAGCGAACCGGCATTAAAAGAACGCTACGCTGATGTGGCTGAATCCTACCGCCTCTTGGCGATCGTGCGGCAACGGCTCATTGAGACTGGTGCTCTCAAGCCGGAACAGCCGCCGTAACCCGTTTGTTGATAGCGTGATGGCAGGCATCATAGCGCCCGTTGGACGTCGCCTGCTGAATCGCCGATCTAGCGGCTGCCTTCGATGGCGACCGCCAGCAGGGCCTGTGCCTGCCTGGTGGCTTCGGCAAACGACGGTTGCTGCGGAGCGCGCTGGACGAAACATCGCCTGTAGGCGTCTTCGCCCTGCTGGCGGAAGTCGCCGAGCTTGTCGTAGGTTTTCCTGTCGATCTTCTGCGACCGGAATTTGTCGTCGGCCTCCTCCGCCTTCTTGTTGTAGCCGGCCCGGATGGCGAGGCAGGACGCGACCTCGACCTTGGGCTTAATCGATCCATAGGCGATATAGACCTTGCCGTTGGCAAGCGCCGAGATGAACACCTCGTCGGCCGCGTTGGGAATGTCCGATTGGGTTCGCCCGGCCAGGAACCCGTAGGCAGACGTGGCGGAGGCCGGCTTGGCGATCGGCAGGGAATTGAAATTGATCACCGCGGAGTCGGTCTGGATCGCCTGGGTGTAGAAGCTTTCGCTCCTGAGCGCCGCGCCGATCTGCTGCGGCACGTTCCTGATGTCCTTGTCCCACCAATCCTTGTGGGCCCGCAGCCAGCGCGCGAACAGGGTCTGTGTCGTCACGATGATGTGCGCCCCCGGCTCGACGTACTTGCCGTCGGCGCCGTTTTGACCTGCCTTCTCGCCATTCGCTCCGAGTTCGGAATCGAAGCGCAGGCCGTCGAGCGTGCCGAAGCCCTCATCGCCGTTGTAGAAGGTCTCGATATTGAGCCTGGCCGGGCCGAAGCCCTTGCGGGCGGGCTCGCCCAGGATCGCAGCCATCTGCGCCTTCAGATCGGCGAAGACGGCGTCCTCGGCCTTCGTGGTGGCATCGTCGGACTTGCCGGCGTCGTAGACCGGCGAGAATTTCGCGATTGCCGCGTCGCGCGTCGCGACATAGCGGTCCTCGAGCGGGGGCTTCAACGGCGCGGCACCCGCGCTTGAAAGTGCCGCGATGGCGCCGGCAGCGGCGATGAACCCGAAAACGACGGTGAGATACTTGGGCATGCTCGGTGGTCGGCAGGACGCGCCGATAGGTTCAATCGCTCAGGCATCGCCTGGAGCATATTGGGTCTTGGTTAAATCGATCGGGCTCCGGTCACCTCTCCCGTAGGGAGAGGTCGGCGCATCGCGCCGGGTGAGGGGTTACGGCTCCCTCGTCAGAGCTGTGGCCCCTCACCCGATTTGCGCCGGACGACGCGGAGCCTGTCATCGGGCGCGCATTCGCGCGACCCGTTGGCGTCGCCGAGGCAAATCGACCTCTCCCCAATGGGGAGAGGTGAAGGGAAGCGAGCGCCGATTCATTCCGCTGGTTAACGCAGCTTGCTGAGCAGCGCGACCAGGGTCTCGCGCTCCTTCGGCTCCAGCGGCGCAAGGGTCTCCTTGGTGATCGCCAGCGCGTTCGGCGCGGCCTTTTCCGCCAGCTGCTGACCCGCGCGGGTGAGGCTGACCAATAGGCGGCGGCCGTCCTCGGGGTCGGGGCTGGTCTCGGTCAGGCCGCGCGCGGTGAGCCGGTCGATCACGCCCTTGATGGTGGCGACATCCATCGCCGTCAGCCGTCCGAGCTGGTTCTGCGAGCAGGGGCCGGTTTCGGTGAGCTTTGCCAAGGCAGCCCATTGCGTCGGGGTCAGATTGTTTCCGATTTCTTTTGTGAAGATCGTGGCGTGGCGCTGCCAGACCTGGCGCAGGATGAAGCCGATCTGATCTTCGAGAATATAGACCGGCCGCGAGGCTTTAAGGCTTCGTCTGGCCGAAAGGCTTCTGGTCATCTGCGTTCTCGCCCCCTTTGTTCCAACGCCGGTTTCACAGCGCCAGATGCGCGTCGCGGATGTCCGGACGCGCGTCAAGCTCGCTCATGGTGCCGGAAAAACAGATCCGCCCGCGCTCGATGATATAGGCGCGATCGCAGATCAGCCTGGCGAAATGCAGATTCTGTTCGGAGACGATCATGCTGACGCCCGCCTTCTTCATGGTCAGGATCGCCTCGACCATCTGCTCCACGATCTTGGGCGACAATCCCTCCGAGGGTTCGTCGAGCAGCACCAGCGACGGATTGCCCATCAGGGTCCGCGCGATCGTCAGCATCTGCTGTTCGCCGCCGCTCATGCGCCCGCCTGCCCGGCCGCGCATTTCGCCGAGGTTTGGAAACAGCGCGAACAATTTCTCCCGGGTCCAGTGCGGCGCGTTGGGCCGTGGCGGCTGACGGCCGACCTCCAGGTTTTCGTCGACCGTCAAATCCGTGAAGATGCGCCGCTCCTCCGGCACATAGCCGAGCCCGCGGCTTGCGATCACATGGGTCGGCTGATCCGAGACGTCCTTGCCTTCGAAGACGATGCGGCCCGTGCGTTGCTCCACGAGGCCTACGATGGAACGAAAGGTCGTGGACTTGCCGGCGCCGTTGCGCCCGAGCAGCGCCACCACCTCGCCGTCGCCAACCTCGAGCGCGACGTCGAACAGGATATGGGCGGGGCCGTAATGGCTGTTGAGCCCCTCGACCGAGAGCTTCATGCCGACGCTCCGTCGCGATGGCTGATGTCGTAGACCAGCCCCTCACCCAGATAGATGGCGCGAACCTCGGGGTTATTTCGCACTTCCTGAGGCGAGCCTTCCGCGATCAAGGTGCCGCGGTTGAGCACCAGGATGCGATCGGCGTGCTCGAACACCACGTCCATGTCGTGTTCGGTGAAGAGGACGCCGATCGATCGTTCCCGCGCAATGCGGGCGGTCAGCCGCATCAGCTCGATGCGTTCGCGCGGCGCCATGCCGGCGGTCGGCTCATCCATCAGCAGCAGCTTCGGCTGGTTGGCGAGCGCAACGGCGAGCTCCAGCCGCTTGAGATCGCCATAGGCGATTTCGCCGCAGGGACGATTGGCGTAGCCGTCCATGCCGACCAGCGCCAGCAGGGACTCGGCCTCTTCCGTGGCGAATTTCGGCGTCGAGGCCCAGAGATTGAACAGCTGCCGGTGATAGGACACCAGCGCGACCTGGATGTTTTCGCGCACCGTCATGGTCGGGAACGTCGCCGTAATCTGGAAGGTGCGTCCGACGCCGAGCCGCCAGATCGCGCGCGGCTTCTCGCCGGTGGTGTCTTGTCCGAGCAGATGGATCCGCCCCGAGCCGGGCATGGTCTGGCCGTTGAGCATGTCGAAGCAGGTGCTTTTTCCCGCACCGTTGGGACCGATCAGCGCCAGGATTTCACCGGCCTTCAGCTCGAAGGACACGCCGCGCACGGCATGCACGCCGCCATAGGACTTGCTCAGGCCTTCGACCGACAGCAATGTGGGTGCAATGCTCATTCGGCGGTCTCGATCGGGGACGCAAGAATTGCGGACGGCGATTGCGGCCGGCGCCGATGCCGGATGGTCTCCAGCACCCCGACGATGCCTTTCGGCAACGCGACCACGATGAGCACGATGACGCCGCCGAGCACCAGCTTGGACAGATCGGTCTGGCTCACCAGCCAGATGCTGAGCGCCTTGTAGACGATGGCGCCGACGATCGCGCCGGAGACCGTCTCGACGCCGCCCAGCAGGACCATGACCAGCGCGTCGACCGAAAGCGAGATGCCGAGGCTGTCGGGAAACACGCTGCCCTTGAGATAGGCGAACAGCGCGCCGGCAACGCCTGCGGCTGTGCCGGCAATCACGAAGGCGGTCCACTGGATCTGCTTGCCGTTGATCCCGATCGCCTCGCTGCGCCGGATGGAATCGCGTGTCGCCCGCAGCGCATAGCCGAATGGCGAGAAGACGATGATCCTCAGGACCGCAACCGCAAGCGCGGCGACGCCGAGCGACAGCCAGTAGAAATGCGAAGGACTGGCCGCCCATTTCTCGGGCCAGACGCCGAGGATGCCGTTGTCCCCGCCGGTGACCTCGACCCACTGGAACGCGATCGACCAGACGATCTGCGCGAATGCCAGCGTCAGCATCGCGAAATAGACGCCGGACAATTGGACCGCAAAAAAGCCGAACAGGGCCGCGCCTGCGAGCCCGAGCAGCGGGCCGAGCAGCAGGCAGGCGATCATCGGCAGGCCGGCCATCTTGGCGAGAAGGGCAACGCCATAGGCGCCGAGCCCGAAATAGGCGGCGTGGCCGAACGAAGCGAGCCCGCCGACCGACATCAGGAAATGCAGGCTCGCGGCAAAGATCACGAAGATCGCGATTTCGGAGCCGACCGTCAGCGCATAATTGCCTGCGAACAGCGGCAGCGCCGCCGCCAGCGCCAGCACGGCGGCAACCGCAAGGCGCTCGTTCGACACCAGCGGCCGCCAGACGTTGACGGTCAGCCCCGGCGTGCGGCGTGCGAGCGCTTCCGGCTTTCCGAACAGGCCCCATGGCCGCACGATCAGCACCACCGCCATCACCAGGAACACCAGGATGATGGAGATCTTCGGAAAAATCAGAATGCCGAACGCGTTGAGCTCCGACACCAGCACCGCCGCGACGAATGCGCCGATGATGCTGCCGAGGCCGCCGATCACCACCACCACGAACACGTCGACGATGATCCGCAGGTCCATGGCGTGATGCACGGCGTCGCGCGGGATCTGCAGCGCGCCGCCGAGCGCGGCGAGGAAGACGCCAAGCGCGAACACGCTGGTGAACAGCCATTTCTGATTGACGCCGAGCGCCGCCACCATGTCGCGGTCCTGGGTCGCGGCGCGAACCAGAACACCCCAGCGCGTTCGCTGGAACATCAGCCACAGGGCGGCGAGCACGACCGGACTGAGCACTATCAGGAACAGATCATAGCTCGGCACATTCTGGCCGAAAAAATCGACCGCGCCCTTCAATCCCGGCGCGCGGCGACCCAGGAGATCGCTAGGCCCCCAGATCAGGACCACGAGATCCTCGACCATCAGGGTCAGGCCGAACGTCGCCAGCA
>JBAUUA010001357.1:0-3658 GCA_049582465.1 Bradyrhizobium sp.
GTTGCGAACCAGCGCTCATCAACAAGACGAACAGGGTTTTGCGGCACCGACAGGATCTGCTGAATTATTTCGGAGGTAATTGCAGGCCGGATCGCAGCTATCTCGGGAACATGGCGAAATAGGGCTCCGCCTCCTTCAGCACGCGCGCATAGGACGGCCGCGCCTTCAGCCGGCCGAGATAGGCCGCAACGTTGGCATGCTCTTCTCCCAACGGCATCACCTCATTGGCAAAGAACAGCGAAGGCGCGGCGGCGCAATCGCCGAGGCTGAATTCCTCGCCCATCGCCCAGCGCCGCGCCGCCATTTCCTGGTTGATCATCCCGTAGCTGGTGCGCAGCCGGGCACGGGCTTCCTCGACGCCATGCGGATCCTTCTTGGATTCGGGGCGCAACCGATCGCCGACGATCTTCTGCATCGGCTCATGCACGTAGTGGTCGTAGAATCGGTCGCTCAGCCGGGTCTGCCAGGCGCGGTCCACGTCGGCCGGGACGAACCGCGTCGCGCCCGGATAATGGCGATCGAGATATTCGATGATGATCGTCGACTCGGGGACGGTCTGGCCGCGCGCGGCGTCGTGCAGCACCGGAAACTTGCCGATCGGCCACATCTGCAACAGCGCCGCCCGCTCGTCCTGATTGGAGAGGTCGACCATGTTGGGCGCGAATGGCGTATCGTTCTCATAGAGCGCGATCAGCACCTTGTGGCAGTACGAGGCCAGCGGGTGGAAGTGCAGTTTCAGCGACATGCGGATAACTCCGATTCAGGTTTCGCCTTGCTTGACGAAGACGCCGTTCTGATAGCTGGCACCGAAATAGACGTCGATGCGGTTGATCCTGTCGCCCGCGAAGGCGAAGAATTCGGTGTTGCGAAAACTCTTGCCGCCCTTGGCCACGCATTCATAGGTCACAAACGCCTCATCGCCCTGGACAAGGATCCTCTCCAGTTCGTGCCGTTCGATCCAGTCGCTGTTACGCCAGCAACGATCAAAATAGGTCGCCTTGTCGATCCGGTCGTCATAGGGACTGGTAAACCGGAAGTCGTCGGTGAACGAGTCCTCGACGGCCTTGCGGTCATTCGAGCGATAGGCGGCAAAAAGAGCGCGGACGATTTTCGCCTTGCTTCGGGCTGTCATGTCGATTTCATCTCCCTGCGGCTCCGCCCATGGCGATACCAAACAAGGGAACGACGAACGAAACCCCGGCAGACCGACATTTCGGCTGAAAATTTATCCCGCCTCAAATGGTTTCATCGTGCGTCCCACCGCCGCACCGGTTCCGCCGCACCCTCCGGTGTCGCCTCGAAGACCGGCGATGCCAGCACCGCATGAAGATGCAGCGTGCCGGTGCCGGAATTGCGGAAACCGTGTTTGCGTCCCGCCGGCACGATCAAGGACTGGCCTGCCGTCACATTGAGGCGCTGCTCGCCGATCCACATCTCGGCCTCCCCCTCGCGCACGGTCAGCACCTCCTCGACGGGATGCGAATGCGTCGGCGCGCCGGTTCCCGGGGCGACCCACTGCTCGAAGATGCACAATTGCGCCGCGCCGTTGCTCGCCGAGACCAGCATGCGCGTTTCCACCCCCGGCCGCCATGGTTCGGGCGAGGCATCCCTGATGTCGCTGACCCTCATGAAATTCGCTCCCTTTGCCTTGCGGATGCGGTCCAGATAGGAAAGCAGACCCTCGGCTTTCGTGCTAGGGACGACGCAGTCAAAGACGTTCACTGAATGATGGATCGACGCATGACCCCTGCCTCTCAAAAAGTCGCGCTGGTGACCGGCGCCGCGCGCGGCATCGGGCTTGCCGTTGCCAAAAAATTTCTCGCCGAGGGCTGGCGCGTGGCGCTGCTCGACATCGAGGGCGAACTCCTGTGGAAGAGCGTGGAAGCGCTGAATGCCGCCGGCCGGACGCTGGGGCTGCATTGCGACGTCTCCGATGCCGGCGCGGTGACAAGCGCGTTTGCCGAAATCGAGCGACGCTTCGGCCGGCTCGATGCGCTCGTCAACAATGCCGGGATCGCGGTGTTCGCGCCGCTGCTCGAGACTTCCAACGACGACTGGCGCCGGGTGCTGGAGGTCAACCTCACCGGACCGTTCCTGTGCACGAAGGCGGCCGTACCGCCGATGCGCGAACAAGGCGGCGGCGCGATCGTGAACATCACCTCGATCTCCGCGGTGCGTGCTTCCACGCTGCGTTCGGCCTACGGCACCAGCAAGGCCGGGCTCGCGCATCTGACAAAGCAGCTCGCGGTCGAACTGGCCTCGCTCGGCATCCGCGTCAACGGTGTCGCGCCGGGTCCGGTCGAGACCGCGATGGCGAAAGCCGTCCATACGCCCGAAATCCGCGCCGACTATCACGACGCCATCCCGCTCAACCGCTACGGACTCGAGGAAGAACTGGCGGAAGCCGTGTTCTTCCTGTGCAGCGACCGCGCCAGCTACATCACCGGGCAGATCCTGGCGGTCGACGGCGGCTTCGATGCCGCCGGCATCGGCCTGCCGACGCTGCGCGGCCAGCGGCGCAACGGGTAGTGCCTCTTCTCCCTCTTGGGCGATCCGCATTTTTATCCGAATCCTTCGCTGGCGCAGCGTGACCTTCGCGGCTTGAACGCTTAAGTTGTGCGGCGCGGCGATGGTCCGGCGCGCCGTACAATGCTGTGACTGAATACCGGATCCGGGGAGTATCGCGCCATGTCGGGATTACTCATCAATCTGATCATCCAAATCGTCAGCGGCGCCGTCGGCGGAAATGTTGCCGCGAGCGCCGCCAAGAATATCGATCTCGGTACGATCGGAAATACGATCGCTGGTGCAATCGGCGGTGGCGCCGGGGGACAGATCCTCGGCATGCTGATTCCGCTGCTCGCCAATTCCGCCTCGACGCCGGATATCGGCAGCATCATCGGCCAGGTGGCCGGTGGCGGCGTTGCAGGTGCCGTTCTCACGGCAATCGTCGGCGCCATCAAGAACAGGGCGGCGTGAGCTCCCTGGGTACGGTGGAATGCCGCGCCGGAGCGCGCTCACGATCGTGAACGTGCTGCCTGCCTCGCTACTACCCGCGTCGGTTGACCGCGACGACCCGCCAGCCGGTTTCCAGCCGATCGATCCGCGTCAGCGACAAGGGATCTATGACAAAACGCAGCGCGGCGTCGGGAGCGAGGTCAAGCGCGATAGCGAGCGCCGCGCGGATCGTGCCGGAATGCACGACGAGGACGACGTCTCCTGCGGGCAGCGATGCCAGGCCCTCGATCGTGCGGCCGATCTGATCGACAAAACTCTCCCCGCCCGGCGGCGCGTTGCTCGCCGGCGATTTCCAGAAATCCCGGTAGGCATCGCCGAGCTCGGCTGTGAGATCGTCGTGCCGCCGTCCGGTCCATGCGCCGAAATCCTGCTCGCGAAACAGGACCTGCCTGACCGGATCGAGCCCGAGCGTCAGTGCGGTTTCAAACGTCCGCCGCGCCGGGCTGCAACAGACAAACGCGTTTGCCGGCAATCGCGCCTTGAGCGCGGCGAAGGCCGCGGCATCGCCGACATCGGCCGGCGCGTCCGGGCCATGGATGACGCCGCGCGGCCCATCGACCGGCGCGTGCCGGATCAGCCAGAGATGTGTCTCGGCGCTCGTCACCCTAGGCCAGTGTTGTTGCGAGCAGCAGCAGGATCG
>JBAUUA010001358.1:0-9346 GCA_049582465.1 Bradyrhizobium sp.
GTGTCGAGATGCCCCGCGATCAGGATTCCCGGCTCGCCTTGTTTGGGATGCGGAAAGCGCGCGCGGACGCAGCCGCCGAAACCCTGCCGCCCTGCGATGCGCTCGATCGACGCACCCATGATCGCCATCTCGCGCGCGGCGATGTCGAGCATGCGCTCGACCGCGCTCTTGTCCCAGGTCGGGCTTTCGCATTCCACCCACGAGCGCAGTCCCTGCAGCATCGTTTCGGAATCAAAGGGAAGGTTGGCGGGGTTCATGTGAACTCTCTCAAGTTGCTAACGGATGTTAACGTTTGGCGTTGCAGCGGCCTTTACGAGAATGAACGGCGAGCAATTTGTAAAGTGAAACATCAACCGATGTCTGCAACTGCGTTTGGGTTTCCGCCATAAGCCAAAACGCGATTGACGCGCGGAGCGCTTGGTGCAAGTCTCAAAAAGCAAAGGATTTGCAGCATGTTATTGCGCCTAAATAACGCGCCGCATGCATAACAAATCATCGGGTTTTGACCAGATTCACGTCAGGAGAGTTCGCATGTTCCACATCTCGCGCTGGAAGCGGTTCACATTAGCGTCGAATGTCCTAGCGTCACATGTCACCCGGGCGCTGGCGCTCTCGGCCGCGCTGGCGTTGCCGTCGCTGGCGGAGGCCAAGACCATCACGGCGGTGATGCATGCCGACCTGCGCACGCCCGGCATGATGACGACCGCCTACATCGTCCGCGATTTCGGCTACATGATCTACGACACGCTGCTGGCGGAGGATTCCAGTTTCAAGATCCAGCCGCAGATGGCCGAATACAAGATCTCCGACGACAAGCTCACCTACACCTTCACGCTGCGCGACGGCCTCAAATGGCATGACGGCACGCCGGTCACGGCGGAGGATTGCGTGGCCTCGCTGAAGCGCTGGGGCAAGGTCGACGGCATGGGCCAGAAGCTGATGGACTTCACCGCCAGCCTCGAGGCCACGGACGCAAAAACCATCACGCTGAAACTGAAGGAGCCCTACGGCCTGGTGCTGGAGTCGATCGGCAAGCCGTCTTCGCTGGTGCCGTTCATGATGCCGAAGCGGCTGGCGGAAACGCCGACCGACAAGCCGGTTCCGGAGCTGATCGGATCCGGTCCGTTCAAGTTCGTTCCGGGCGAGTTCCAGCCCGGCGTCAAGGCGGTGTTCGAGAAGAACAAGGATTACGTGCCGCGCAAGGAGCCGCCGAGCTGGACCTCCGGGGCCAAGGTGGTGAAGGTCGACCGCGTCGAATGGATCACGATGGCGGACGCGCAGACCGCGGTGAACGCGCTGCAGTCCGGCGACATCGATTTCATGGAAGCGCCGTCGTTCGACATTCTCCCGGTGCTGGAAGGCAATCCGGACATCAAGATCGACACGCTGAACAAGCTCGGCTTCCAGACGCTCGGGCGGATGAACTTCCTGCTGCCGCCGTTCGACAATGTGAAGGTGCGCCGTGCCGCCTTCATGGCGATGAATCAGAAGGACGTGCTCGACGCGCTGGTCGGCAATCCCAAATACTACAAGGTCTGCGGCGCGGTGTTCATCTGCAACACGCCGCTCGCCTCCGACGTCGGATCGGAATCGCTGGTCAAGGGCAACGGCATGGCGGAAGCCAAGAAGCTGCTCGCCGAATCCGGCTATGACGGCACGCCGATCGCGATCATGGCGCCCGGCGACGTCGTGACGCTGAAGGCGCAGCCGATCGTGGCGGCGCAATTGCTGCGCGAGGCCGGCTTCAAGGTGGACGTGCAGGCCACCGACTGGGGCACGGTGGTCTCGCGCCGCACCAGCCAGAAGCCGGTCAAGGAAGGCGGCTGGAACATGTTCTTCACCAACTGGGTCGCCGCCGACGTGATCAACCCGGTGGCCAACGTCTCGATTGGCGGCAAGGGCACCAAGGGCGGCTGGTTCGGCTGGTCCGAAGACGCCAAGGTGGAAGCGCTGCGCGACGCCTTCGTGCGCGCCTCGACGCCGGAAGAGCAGAAGAAGATCGCCGCCGACATCCAGAAGGAAGTCTACGACCAGGTGATCTACATCCCGCTCGGTCAGTATTTCGGGCCGAGCGCGTGGCGGAAGTCGCTCACCGGCGTGCTCGACGGTCCGGCGACGCCGATCTTCTGGAATATCGACAAGTCGGAGTGAGGTGCGGGCTTCGCCCGCCGCCACCATCGATCGAAAATCTGCCCGACGGCGCCGCGTTATCAGCGGCGCCGTTTTGCGTTTGCGCGCGGACGCGTCTGAAAGCCATCTTGACAAGTGCGTAAGCCGTAGCTTACCGTTAGTCATGGCTTACGGAAATGCATTGGCCGTGCTGGCCGATCCGACCCGGCGACGGGTGTTCGAACGGCTGCGCGCCGGGCCGCGGCCGGTGAACCTGCTCGCGGCGGGACTGCCGGTGTCGCGGCCGGCGGTGTCGCAACATCTGAAAGCGTTGAAGGAGGCGGGCCTCGTCGAGGAGCGCAGCGAAGGCGTGCGCCGCATCTATTCGCTGCGGCGCGAGGGCCTGGCGGAATTGCGCGACTGGCTGGACAGTTTCTGGGGCGATGCGCTCGAGGCTTTCAAGCTGGAAGCCGAGCGATCGCACAGGGCGAAGAAGGGCAAGTAAAGGGAGCAGATGCATGAATGAAACGGCCGCCATCGCGCCCGTGCGCAAAACCGTCCGCGTCCGGGCGCCGATCGCGCACGCCTTTGAAGTCTTCACCAGCGGCCTGACGCGATGGTGGCCGCACGACCACGGCGTCGGCAAGAAGCCGATCGCGAAAGTCCTGATGGAGCCGCGCCTCGGCGGCCGCTGGCTCGAAATCGCCGAAGACGGCACGCAGACATCGGTCGCCACCATCACGCGGTGGGACCCGCCGCACCGGATGGTGATGGTCTGGCAGGTCAACGCGCAATGGAAGCCCGATGCGGCGATGAAATCCGAGGTCGACGTGCGCTTCACCGCCGACGGTCCCGACGCGACAGAGGTCGAACTCGTGCACCACAAGTTCGAGACCATGGGCGCGGAGGCGGGCGCCTCGATGCGTCGGGATGTCGACGGCGGCTGGCCGGGCCTGATGGAGCGCTTCGTCCGGGAAGCCGAAGGCAGGAATTAAGTCAGAAGTCCGCACCGCATTGAGCAAAGGAGATCGTGATGTCCGAATTCACCGTTCATACCGTTCCCGGCAGCCCGTTTGCCCGCGCCGTGCTGGCGACGCTGGAGGAGAAGGGCGCGCGCTACCGGTTGGCGCCGCTCGCGCCAAACGCCAGCAAATCGCCCGAGCATCTCGCCCGCCATCCGTTCGGCCGGGTGCCGGCGTTCGAGCATGACGGTTTTGCGCTTTACGAGACCCAGGCGATCCTGCGCTATCTCGACCGGGTGCTGCCGCAGCCTGCGCTGACGCCGGCCGATCCCAGGCGCGCGGCGCGGATGGACCAGGTGATGAACATCAACGACTGGTATCTGTTTCACGGCGTCGGCAACGTGATCGTGTTCCATCGCGTGATCGCGCCGCAACTGATGGGGCTGAAGCCGGACGAGGCCGCCATCGAGGCGGCGATGCCGAAGGCGCGCACCGTGTTCGCCGAACTGGCGCGGCTTCTCGGCGAGCAGGCCTTCTTCGCCGGCGACTCCGTCTCGCTGGCCGACCTCATGATCGCACCGGCCGCAGCCTTCTTCACGGCAACGCCGGAATGGGCTGAACTCGGCGTGCCCCACGCCAACCTCGTGGCATGGCTGAAGCGGATGGAAGCGCGGCCGAGCCTGCAGGCGACGACGTGGGAACGCGTGTCGGAGATGGCCAAGGCTGCCTGAGATGGCCGCGTGAAAAGGCGGCGTGAGCGGACATGCTGCGCGCGGCGCGGTAGATCCATCAGGCCGGATACGCCGCAACGTGCCGCAGCATCAATTCGCTGACGCGCTCCGGCGCCTGGTCGGCGGCGAAATGGCCGACGCCGGGCAGCACTTCGAACGAGTAGGGCGCGGTGACGAAATCCACCGTGCCTTCGGCGGCGACGCGTCCGACGGTGTCGTCGGCGTCGCCCCAGATATAGAGCGTCGGAGTGCGGATCGGGCCGAGCGGCGAGCGGATCGCGCCGCGCGCGCGATACCAGGCGAGCGCTGCCTCCATCGCCGCCTTGTTGCCGAGCACGGCGAGATGCTGCGCGATCGCGGCGGCGGGAACGCCGTTGGCGGCGAGCCGCTCGCGCAGCCATTTGCTGTCGTCGGCGAGCACCACATCGGCCGCATCGGGCTCGAGGAACGCCGTGTGATGCTTCGAGCGCTGCGCCTGCTCGGCGTCCGTGCCCAGCAGCGCGCGGTTGAAGGCGTTGGGATGCGGCCGCGACAGCACCGTGAGCGAGGCGATCGCTTGCGGAAACCGGTCGGCCAGCGCCCAACTGATGCTGCCGCCCCAGTCATGGCCGGCGAGATGGAAACGCCGGTCCGCATAGCCGAACGCCGCCACGATCGCCATCGCATCGTCCATCAGCCGCTCGATCTGATAATTTGCGGTATCGTTCGGATCCGGCCGCGCGCCCGGCGAGTACCCGCGCTGGCTCGGCGCGACGGCGCGATAGCCGGCCGACGCCAGCGCGTCGACCTGCGTCTCCCAGCAATGCATCGATTCCGCAAAGCCGTGCAGCAGCAACACCAGCGGCGTTTCCGCCTCGCCCGCGACGAGGGCGTCGAAGGTGAGGGCGGGGGAGATCGTGATCGTTTCGAGCCGGCGCATGAAGCGATCCTAGGTTTGCGCAGCCCAAGGGTCCACCTTTGAATATGAAAGTTTAATGTCAGCGCTGGCCTGATGGTACCGCCGCGCTGGCCCGCAGTCCGTCGTTGTGCGATGCTCCAAGCCTGCAAAATCCGGCACCGACCGCGAACGGGTTGGCGTTGATCATGTGGCAGCGGGAGCAGGCCGTGCTTTCACAGGCGCACATTTCCCCGCAGACGCCTGTCGGCGCGACGCTCGATGCCGACGGCGCGGCGTTCCGGGTCTGGGCGCCGGAAGCCGAGGCGGTCTATCTGCACGGCGTGTTCGGCGGACGGGTGTTCGACCAGCCGACCTCTGACCGCCTGCTCGCGAAGGACCCGCGCGGCTACTGGACCGGATACCAGGAGCGCGCGCGCGACGGCGACCGCTATCGCTTCTGGGTGCAGGGCAAGGGCTCCAGCGGCACCAAGCGCGACCCGCGCGCCCGCGAGCTCGATCCCGAAAACTTTCCGGACTGTTTTGCGATTCTGCGCGACGCCGGCTTTCCCTGGCACGACCAGGATTTCGTCACGCCGGATTTTTCCGACATGGTCGTCTACCAGCTCCATGTCGGGACCTTTGCGATTGCAAAGCCCGGCGTGTGCTCGACCTTCCTCGACGTCGCCCTGAAAATTCCCTCTCTCGCCGCTCTCGGCATCAACGTGCTGCAGCCGCTGCCGATCGACGAGCAGGAATGCAATCCGAACATGGGCTATGGCGGCGCGGACCTGTTCTCGCCGGACTTCCCCTATGTCGCGACCGCGGATCTGCCGGACTATCTGATAAAACTCAACGCGCTCTACGCTGCCAAACAAAAATCCGGCATTGCGCTTGCGGACATCCAGTCCGGACCCGGGCAGCTCAAGGCGCTGGTCGACCTCTGCCATGTCCATGGCATCGCCGTGATGTTCGACGTGGTCTACAATCACGCCGGCGGATTTGCGGTGGACGGACAGTTCGACGATAACTGCCTGTATTACATGGACCGCCGCGCCAACCACGGCGACAACAACGACAGCCTCTATTTCACCGACCAGGACCGCGGCACCGGCGGGCTGGCGTTCGCGCTGTGGAACGAGGATGTCGCAAACTTTCTGCTCGACAATGCGCGCTGCCTGCTCGAGGAATTTCACGCCGACGGCTTCCGCTATGACGAGATCTCGACGCTGATCTCGACCGGCCCGGGCAGCGGCTGGGAATTCTGCCGCGCGCTGACCTCGGCCTTGCGCGGCTTTCGCAACCGCATCCTGCAGAACGCCGAATTCTGGCCCGGGCGTTTTGCCGACATTCCCGCGTCCGCCGCGCCTGTGATCGCGCCGGCGCAAGCGGGCGGCATGGGTTTTGACGTCGTGCAGCACGACGGCCTCCGCGGCGCGCTGCGCGGCGCGGTCGGCGCGGCGTCATGGGGATCGAACGCTGATGTGCCGATGTCGGCGATCGCGTCCGCGCTTTACCCGCCCGGTTTCGACCATGGCTGGCGCGCGGTGACCTGCGTCGAGAACCACGATCTCGTGCTGGCCGGCCGCGACCCGCGGCTTCCTGTTCTCGCCGATCCTTCCAATCACCGCTCCTGGTACGCCCGCAGCCGCAGCCGTGTCGCGACCGCGATCCTGTTGACCGCGCCCGGCATTCCCCAGCTCTTCATGGGCCAGGAATTCCTGGAAGACCGCCCGTGGGATGTGCTGCCGACGGGACCGAACCTGCTGTCGTGGAACGGGCTCGATGCTCCAGCCGATTCCAGCAGGCGCGATCACCTGCAATTCACCAAAGACCTGATCCGCCTGCGCCGCGATCTGCCGGCGCTGCGCGGCGACAACGTTCGCGCGTTCTTCTGCTCGGATCATGACCGCGTCATCGCCTTTCACCGCTGGCGCGAGGGAAGTGGCGACGACGTCATCGTGGTCGCGTCCTTCGCGGAGACGATTTGGCACGGGTACGAGATCGGATTTCCGTATCCAGGCGTATGGCAGGAGCGCTTCAACAGCGACGTCTACGATCATTTTGTGAATCCGCAGGTCGTGGGCAATGGCGGCAGCATCGTCGCGGCGGGCAGGGGCCTGCACGGATTCATCGCGTCGGCGCCGATCGTGATTCCGGCGAACGGGGTGGTGGTATTTACGAGGGGCTAGGCGGGTCGTGTGCCTCGCGAGTAGCGGCGCGAGCGCGGCGATTCATATCGCGATACCGCCGCGCGGCTGTCGTCTGAAAATTCGCGAGCGCCCGTGTGGATTTCGCTCGCAGGCGGATTTTTCGCCACGAATCAGCCTTACGTATTTTTACGGCCGCCTCGTGGGCCAACGGGATGGTCAGGCCCGGCGCGTGTCGTCCTTTACCTCACCGCGCGCCGGGTCTCAGACCCCGAAGGTTGTCATCGGTCACGTCCGGCGCCTGAAGTATTGCGTAAACAGTCCATAGCCAGGGGAGTATTGATTAATGGTGCAGTCCACTACCAATGGTAAAACTATGGCGTTGGTCGATGTCGAACAGGACATCGCCAAGGTCCTGACAAAAAGCCCGCCGCCGCGAGATCCCCGCGCAATTGATTTTGCGCCCGCCAAGGTCCGAACGCCGTCGCCGCCGATGCCTCCCTATGTCGAGTATCACGCGGAGGTCGATCAGATCGGCAAACTCAGCGCCGAAGCGGTGGCCGCGCAATATGAGGACGCTGTCAAAGCCCTCGAGGCGATGGGCACGACGCTGATCGATTGTGTGCAGCGCGCCGAGAAGATGGCGGCCGGGTGCAAGGATGCCATCGCCTACGTCCAGGACACTGCGCAGAAATACCGCGAGGAGGCCGGTCTGATTTTCGACCGCATCCAGCAGGCATCTGCCATGACCGCCGAAGTCAGGTCGGTGTGCGACGACATGCGAAAGAGGATAGAGAGCCCCGCGCAATCGGCGTGATCGATCGCACGATGACGTAACTCGCGATGGCGTTTGTGGTCGCCCGGATCATCCACGCCGGGCCATGGTTGCGGGCGTGATCACGTTCCGACCCGCAGCGGCGCGTTGAGTTTGCGCAAGTAGGCGATCACCGACAGTGCGGTGATCCGGCCGGTCTTGGGATTGTCGCTCGGAATGTTTTCGATCGCCATCGAGAAGCTCGCCGAATCCGAATCGACCTCGATGCGGTGCGTGTTGCGCGTCAGCGCCGGGTCCGCCCAGATCTCGAGCGTCGTCTTGTCCGCGCCGATGCCCGCGAGCGACAGCGCCACCGCGACGTTGAGGTTGGCCGGAAAGCCGACCGCTGCCTCGCGCGGCGTGCCCCTGAAAATGCACAGCGGTTCGGTGATGTCCTCAATCCTGATGTTGTGCTCGGCGAGATAGGGCGCGCCGGCAAGGCCACGCACCGGCTTGCGGGTGATCATCCGCACCGCGCGGATTTGACCCTCGGCGGCCGCCGTCACGGCGTCGAGGCCGAGCAGCGCGCCGGTGGGCACGACGATCTGGCCGCCGCTCTCGCGTGCGAGATCGATCAAATGCGGATGGCCGAGCAGGGCGCCCGCGCTCAGCACGATGACGGTCTTGCCGGCGCGCAGAAACGGCTCGGCGATGGCGGGCAGCAGTTTTGCGGGCGCGCATTCGACGACGATGTCGGCCAGCGGCTCGAGTTCGCCGATCGTCACGACCGGGACGCGGCAACCCAGCTGCGAAAGCCGTTCCGCCGCCTTGCCGCGGTCGTTGGCTGAGGCCGCCGCCAGCACGCAGCCCGGTATGCCCCGGTCAAGCGCCTCCGCGACGGCAAGGCCGATCGCTCCGAGGCCGGCTATGGCTATTCGCAACGCTGGTTTTGGGCGCGGCGCTGGGTCCGAGGGTTGGTTTTGCGAGGCCGTTGTCATCTCGTGATGTTCAACTTGGATTGCTCTTTCTCGCAAGCCGCAGAGTTTGCGAGATTGGACGGGCCAATCATTGGTGCGGGCGGTGGGACTCGAACCCACACGACGTTGCCATCGAGGGATTTTAAGTCCCTTGCGTCTACCAGTTCCGCCACGTCCGCTTTAGTCGCGAGATCAGCTACTTAGCGCGTTTTCCAGGGCAAGGGAATGAGGCTGGTTGAAAAGAAAACGCAGGGCCTTTTCTTAAGCCATGATCGGCCAAAGTGTGAGCGGTTTGGCGCCAGGATCATGCTCCAGTAAGTGTTTTTGTCACAGTGCTTAAGGCAAAGCCTCAATCCGGTCACGGGGGCTGGCATACACAACCTCCGGCGGCGGACCGGGCCGAGGCTTGGTCAATCCGGATGGAAGGCTATGGCGGGCCGGCGCAGCCGTCACCGACGATCGGCCAATGCCTCAGCGGCGGGCTCGGCTGGCTTTAGGTCGAAAGCAACTGCTCTAAGACCCGTGTCAGCCCGCTACTCGCCGACACCCGCCGGCCACGGGACACGCCGATCTGGAAGTTCGAGGCTGCGCTGAAATGTCGACCATGCCGGAAAGGCCGCTATCCTCCGGCCGAAGAATCGCGCGCCGGATAGATCGATAGTCGTCGGGCGGAACATCGACGAAGGATCCATCTTCATCGCCTACCAGCAAACCGATAGGCGCTCGCGACGTTGAAATTAAGTCGACGTAACATCCATAGTCGATTTTGTAGACATCATACCTTTTTCC
>JBAUUA010001359.1:0-5970 GCA_049582465.1 Bradyrhizobium sp.
CCTGTTCGTGATGACCACGGTGCCGATCGAGGCGGTGGCGCTCAAGCTGTTTACGGGCATCGAAAGCTTCGAGATCATGGCGATCCCGTTCTTCATTCTCGCGGGCAATTTCCTCACCCATGGCGGCGTCGCCCGCCGCATGATCGCGTTCGCGACCGCGATGGTCGGTCACTGGTATGGCGGCCTCGCGCTCTCGGCGGTGCTGGCCTGCGCGCTGTTCGCCGCGATCTCCGGCTCATCGCCGGCCACCGTGGTCGCGATCGGTTCGGTGCTCCTGCCGGCGATGGTAGCGCAGGGATTCCCGAAACGCTTCGGCGCCGGCGTCATCACCACCTCGGGCTCGCTCGGTATTCTGATTCCGCCGTCGATCCCGATGGTGCTGTTCGCGGTCTCGACCAATACCTCCGTCGGCAAGCTCTTCATCGCCGGCATCGTGCCTGGCATCGTGCTTGCGACGATGCTGGGCGCGACCACATGGTACCGCGCCTGGCGCAACGACTATCCGCGGATGCCGAAGGCAAGTTTCGGCGAGCGCCTCGATACCTTCCGAAAATCGATCTGGGGCCTGTTGCTGATCGTGATCGTGATCGGCGGCATCTACAGCGGGCTGTTCACGCCGACCGAGGCCGCGGCCGTCAGCGCGGTCTATGCCTTCATCGTCGCGGTGTTCATCTACAAGGACCTGAGGCTTCGAGATGTGCCGAAGGTGCTGCTGTCGTCGGCCAACCTCAGCGCAATGCTGCTCTACATCATTACCAATGCCGTGCTGTTCTCGTTCCTGATGACCTACGAGAATATTCCGCATGCGCTGGCGCAGTGGATGATCGACCAGGGTTTCGGCTGGGTCGGCTTCCTGCTGGTCGTCAACCTCTTGCTGCTGATGGCCGGCAACGTGATGGAGCCGTCTTCCATCATCCTGATCATGGCGCCGATCCTGTTTCCGGTCGCGGTGAAGCTCGGCATCGATCCCATTCACTTCGGCATCCTGATGACGGTGAACATGGAAGTCGGGTTGTGCCACCCGCCGGTCGGGCTGAACCTCTATGTCGCCTCGGGCATCGCCAAGATGGGCATCACCGAGCTCACCATCGCCGTCTGGCCGTGGCTGCTCACGATGCTGGTGTTCCTGGGGATCGTGACCTACTGGTCCGGCCTGTCGCTGTGGCTCCCGAACCTGCTGGGCATGAATTAGAGCGGCGCAGCCGCGCTCCTCATCATGAGGGTCTGGCAACCTCATCCTGAGGAGCGCGCTCTTGCGCGCGTCTCGAAGGATGAGGCCACCGAACGGAAAGATGCTGTCGCGCCTCAATCGATGCTGATGTGGCCGGCCTTGATCGGCGCCGCCCATTTGACGATCTCGCTCAGCACGAATTTCGCCAGATAATCCGGCGTGGTGCGGTCGTCGGAGACGAACACGAGCCCGGCGCTTTCGAGTTTCTCCCGCACCGCCGGCGTCTTCATGGCCTCGACGGTGGCGTGGTTGAGCTTTTGCACGATCGCTTGCGGCGTTCCCTTCGGCAGGAAAAACGCGTTCCAGGTATAGGCCTCGACCTCAAAGCCCTGCTCGATCGCGGTGGGCACGTTCGGCAGCACCTTCGAGCGCTCTTTGGTCAGGATGGCGATCGGCTTGACGGTGCCGGCCTCGACCTGCGGCTTTGCGGTCGTGATGATGTCGCAGAGGTAGTCGACCCGGCCGCCCATCAGGTCCTGCATCGCGGGGTTGGCGCCGCGATAGGGCACGTGGACGATGTCGAGCCCGGTGACCATGTTCACCAGCGCGCAGCCGAGATGGATCGCCGATCCCGTGCCGGCGGAGGCGTACTGCATCTTTTCCTTGTTGACTTTGCCGTAGGCGACGAATTCCTTCATGTCCTTGACGGGCAGGTCCTTGCGCGCGACCAGCACCAGCGGTGCTTCCACCATCAGCGCGACGGGCGCAAAATCCGTCACGGAATTGTAGGCCGGCTTCTGGTACAGCGACTGGTTCTGCGCCTGGGTGCCGACGGTACCGAGCAGGAAAGTGTAGCCGTCGGGCGCGGCCTTGGCGACGCGGTCGGCGCCGTTCATGCCGCCGGCGCCGCCGACATTCTCGACGATGATCTGTTGCCCCAGGATTTCGCCCATGCGCTGCGCGAACAGCCGCGCCAGCACGTCGTTCGGCCCGCCGGCGGCGAACGGGTTGACCATGGTGATCGTCCGCGCCGGCCAATCCTCGGCGTTTGCCGCGCCGGTCAACGCCAAGGCGGCAATGGCAACCAGCGCGCTGACGACTTTCCTCATGGTTTCCTCCTTAGGTTTTTTGTTCTGGTCTTCAGACGAACGAGATCGCTTCGGCCATCTCGAGGATGCGTCGGATTTCGGTCAGCGCGCGCTCGAGATCCGCTTCGGTCGCGGGCGCGCCGAGGCAGAGCCGGACCCCGAGGCTTTCATTCTCCATCCGCCGCAAGGCGCCGGGAGGGGCAAGCGTGATGCCGGCTTGCGCGGCCTGCGCAATCAGCGCAGCCAGCGTGCGGCCCGCGGGCAGCGGCAGCCAGAGATGAAAGCCGGGCACCCCGGTCGGCGGTGGCAGCCACTCCTTCAGGATCCTGCGCGCGATCCCGTCGCGAATGGCAGCCTTGTCGCGTTTCAGCTTGGCCTGGCGGGCCAGTCCGCCGTTCTGGATCAGGCGGGCCACCACTTCGGCCATGACAGGCACCGCCATCCATCCCGTCGCGCGCAGCGCGTTGATCGAACGGTCGCGAAACGCCTCCGGCGCGATCATGGCGGCGATGCGCAGCCCCGGCGCCAGGCATTTTGCGAAGCTGACGATATAGAAGCTGCGTTCGGGAATCAGTCTGGAGATGGGCGCGAGCGGCGGCGACAGCAGATAACCGTAGGCGTCGTCTTCCAGCAGATAGGCGTCGTGCTTGCGAACGATCTCGGCGATCGCTTGCCGCCGCTTGGCCGGCATCACCGATCCCATCGGCGTTTGCAGCGTCGGCATGCAGTAGAGCACGCGCGCCTTGGTCTCGGTGAACGCGCGGTCGAGATGTTCGGGAACCAGTCCTTGCGCATCGGTGGTGACGCCGTGCAGCCGGTAGCCCGACAGCGCCGAGAGCGCGAGCATGCCCGAATAAGTGTAGCTTTCGGTCAGCACGGTATCGGTGGGCGAAGCCACCATGGGAAGCGCGATCGACAGCGCATGCTGTCCGCCATGGGTGATGAAGAGATGATCGGGCTCGGCGGTCACGCCGAGCGAGGTGAGCCAGGTGACCATCGCTTCGCGGTGCTGGCGCAAGCCCTGGTGCGGCAGATAGCCGAGCAGGTTCGACATTTCGCCGTCGGCGACGATCTCCGCCAGCGCGGATGCAATGACCTCGTCCTCGCCGGTGTAGGGCGGCACGTTCAGCGCCAGGTTGATCGTCGCCTCGGAGGCGCCGAGGCCACGTGCCTCGCTCCGCCGCCTCTGCACGAAGGTGCCGCGCCCGACTTCGCCCGAGATCAAGCCGCGCTGCTCGGCTTCCGCATAGGCTTTCGAGATGGTGCCGACGCTGAGATCGAGCCGTTGCGCCATGTCGCGCTGAGGCAATAATCGCATGCCGGGTTTGACGCGGCCGGAAGCGATGTCGGCTTCCAATGCGGAAACAAAGGCGAGATAGCGCGGCCCTGGAAACTTGGCGAGAGCGGGTATCCAGTCGGTCATTTCCTGCTATCCGCGAGATGCCTTCGCACGCTGATGATCTGCGATTTCGCCAAGTAGTACAATTTGGAAATTGTTTCAATATTTGACACAGGCCGAGGTTTCATTATGGCCCGTATCCCGTTTATTGCAAACTGGCGATATCCGCAAGTGGCCGTTTTAAAAGCTCTTTTATGCAAGTCCTGATCGTTTCATTTGGCCGATTGAACCAATTCAATTCTGCATAATTTGCCGGATTGCCTCAGTTTGTGTTTGACAATTTCCGCCGCCGGCTTCTATCGTTCTTTTCAAGGCAGCGGACTTTCGACAAGCTGTCTGTTGGAACTGGGAGCGCGTTTTGATCTACGAAATCCGGGTCTATGAAGCCGCCGAAGGCCGCGCAGATGCGATGCGTCGTCGCTTTGCCGTCAGCGTCGCGACCAAATTCTTCCCCCGTCACGGCATCGAGCTCGTCGGCGCGTTCACTGCGCCAGCCGAAGACGGCCGCCTCACTTATATGACGCGCTTTGCCGACGAGGATTCCCGCAAGAAGGCCTGGGCGTCGTTCGCCGCGGATCCGGAGTGGGCGGCGCTGAAGGCCGCGACCGAAGCCGATGGACCGCTCTTGAAGAACCAGACCGTTTCGGTGCTGTCGCCGGCGATCGCCGGTCTGCCGCTCGGCTAGCGGCATCCCATGAAACCCGCACCCTTCGATTATGTCAGGCCGGCTTCGCTCGCGGAAGCCTGCGAACTGTTGGCCACCGACGATGATGCGCGCCTGATCGCGGGCGGGCAAACGCTGGTGCCGATGCTGGCGATGCGGCTGGCGCGTCCGGCAAGACTGGTCGACATCCTGCGATTGCCGGAGCTTGCCGGAATTCGCGAAGAGAAAGGCGCCGTGGTTGTCGGCGCCACCACGCGCCAGGCGCAGGCCGAGCGCGATCCAGTGATCCGCGCCTCGGTGCCGATGCTGGCGCGCGTGCTGCCATGGGTCGGTCATCCGCCGACCCGCAACCGCGGCACGGTCGGCGGCTCGATCGCCAACGGCGATCCGTCGGCCGAAATTCCGCTGGTCGCGGTGACGCTGGGTGCCGAGATTTTGCTCGCGGCCAGGGATGGCGAGACCTCGATGCCGGCGGAGGAATTCTTCGTCGGGCCGATGGTGACGTCGATCGAGCAGGGCCAGTGCGTGCGCGCGATCCGCTTTCCGGTCTGGTCGCATCGGCGCATCGGGGTGGGTTTCTTCGAGGTGAGTTCGCGGCGCTCGGATTTTGCGTTCGTCTCGGCTGCGGCGCAAATCGCGCTCAACGAAGACGGGCGTTGCGTCGACATTGCGCTCGGCCTTGGCGGCGTCGCCGATCGGCCGCTGCGGCTCGATATGTCGTCGCTCAAAGGCACTGCGCTCGATGCCGCATCGGCCGCGGAGGCTATCGATGCCGCCTGCGCCGATCTCGAAGCGATGAGCGATCTGCACGCCAGCGCAGCCTATCGCCGCCGCGTCGCCGGCGTGCTTTGCCGTCGCGCGCTGCAACAGGCGCAGGACAATGCGGCCGCCAAGTCAGCGAAAGGCGCGCGATGAAAGTCGAACTGCGTGTCAATGGCGTCAGCCGCTCCGCCGATATCGAGCCGCGCAAGACGCTGCTTGACGCGCTGCGCGAGAATTTCCTGCTCAATGGCGCCCATGCCGGTTGCGAACATGGCGTCTGCGGCGCCTGCACGGTCTTGGTCGACGGCGAGCCGGTGCGGTCCTGCCTGATGTTCGCGGTGCAGGCGGACGGCTACGACATCACGACCATCGAGGGGCTTGCGCCGGCGCCGGGCGAACTCAGCGTGATCCAGGATGCGTTCTGCGAAACCCACGGCCTGCAATGCGGCTATTGCACGCCGGGCATGATCCTGTCGGCGCACGCGTTGCTGCAGCGTAACGTGACGCCGACGCGCGAAGATATCGTGGAGGCGATCTCCGGCAATATCTGCCGCTGCACCGGCTACGGCCAGATCGTCGAGGCCGTGCAGTTCGCCGCCGAACGCCTGCGCCTCGCCAATACGCCGCGGCCGGCGGGGCCTGCCGGCAAATCCATCGCGGAGGCGAAATGAGCGCCGATCCCGCCACCTTCCGCTTCGTCTCGACCAACCGCCGGGTTCGCGAGGACCGCCGCTTCGTCGCGGGGCAGGGCCATTACGTCGCCGATGTCGCGCTTGAAGGCATGCTGCACGTGGCGGTGCTGCCGTCGCAGCATCCTGCCGCGCGCATCCTCTCGATCGATGCGTCCGAAGCACTCGCAATGCCTGGCGTGCATTATGTCCTGACC
>JBAUUA010001360.1:0-2609 GCA_049582465.1 Bradyrhizobium sp.
GTGTCGAAGTTGAGCGCCTCGACCTTCTTCTGCGCCTTCTCCAGCGCCTTGTTGATCCACGGATGGACGATCGCCTCGTTCTCCTTCAGGCCGAGGCGGGTCAGCATGCCGTCCAACTTGTCGGTGCCGAAGATGCGCATCAGGTCGTCTTCGAGCGACAGGAAGAACTTGGAGCGGCCGGGATCGCCCTGGCGGCCCGAGCGGCCGCGCAGCTGATTGTCGATGCGCCGGCTCTCGTGGCGTTCGGTGCCGAGCACGTAGAGGCCGCCGGCGGCGAGCGCCTTCTCCTTCAGGCGCGCGACCTGCGCGCGGATCTCCATGGCGCGCGGCGATTTTTCGCGCTCGCGCGGGTCTTCGATGTCGGTCAGTTCCTGGCGGATGCGCATATCGGCGTTGCCGCCGAGCTGAATGTCGGTGCCGCGGCCGGCCATGTTGGTGGCGATGGTGATGGCGCCCGGCACGCCGGCCTGGGACACGATGTAGGCTTCCTGCTCGTGGTAGCGCGCGTTGAGGATGGCGAATACCTTCGCCTTGGTGGCGCCCTCGTCGCCCGAATAAAGCGCCGCAAACGCATTGGGATCGGAAAAATCGTGCTGCTCCCAGCCGTGCTGGCGCAGCATTTCGGCGAGCTGCTCGGACTTCTCGATCGACGTCGTGCCGACCAGCACCGGCTGGCCGCGCTTCTTGCAATCCTCGATCAGCTCGATAATGGCGCGATATTTTTCCGTGTTGGTGCGATAAACCTCGTCGTCGTCGTCGAGCCGCACCATCGGCATGTTGGTGGGAATTTCCAGGACTTCGAGTTCGTAGATGTCCTGGAACTCGTCGGCCTCGGTCACCGCCGTGCCGGTCATGCCGGCGAGCTTGTCGTACATGCGGAAATAGTTCTGGAAGGTGATCGAGGCGAGCGTCTGGTTTTCAGGCTGGATCGGCTGATGTTCCTTGGCCTCGAGCGCCTGGTGCAGGCCTTCCGAATAGCGGCGGCCGGGCATCATGCGGCCGGTGAATTCGTCGATGATGACGACCTCGCCGTTGCGCACGATGTAGTCCTTGTCGCGCTGGAACAGCTGGTGCGCGCGCAGCGCCTGATTGACGTGGTGGACGACGGAGACGTTTTCCACGTCATAGAGCGAGTCGGACTTGAGCTGGCCGGCGTCGCGCAGCGCCCGCTCCATCTTTTCCATGCCGGCTTCGGTGAGCGTGACAGTGCGCTGTTTCTCGTCGACCTCGTAGTCGGTCTTGTCGAGCTTCGGGATATAGGTGTCGATGGTGTTATAGAACTCGGAACGATCGTCGAGCGGCCCCGAAATGATCAGCGGCGTGCGTGCTTCGTCGATCAGGATGGAGTCGACTTCGTCGACGATGGCGAAGGCGTGGCCGCGCTGCACCATGTCCTCGACCCGGTACTTCATGTTGTCGCGCAGATAGTCGAAGCCCAGCTCGTTGTTGGTGCCGTAGGTGACGTCGCACTCGTATTCCTTCTTGCGCTGCTCGTCTTCCAGGCCGTGGACGATGACGCCGACCGTCAGCCCCAGGAACGTGTAGATCTGGCCCATCCATTCGGCATCGCGCTTGGCCAGGTAATCGTTGACGGTGACGACGTGAACGCCGCGGCCGGCGAGCGCGTTGAGATAGACCGGCAGCGTCGCGACCAGCGTCTTGCCTTCGCCGGTCTTCATCTCGGAAATCTTGCCGTCGTGCTGCACCATGCCGCCGATCAGCTGCACGTCGAAATGACGCTGACCGAGCGTCCGCTTGGCGGCCTCGCGCACGGTGGCGAAGGCCGGAACCAGGATGTCGTCGAGCGTCTTGCCGTCGGCGAGCTGTTTCTTGAATTCGTCGGTGCGCGCGCGCAGCGCCTCGTCCGAGAGCTTTTCGAGCTCGGGCTCCAGCGCATTGATCGCCGCTGCGCGCGCCCGGTACTGGCGAATGCGCCGCTCGTTTGAAGACCCGAACAGCTTGCGGGCGACTGCGCCGATCATCGCATTATCATCCTTTTGCCTTGCGGCCGCGCCACAAAGTTAACGAATTCGTCGCCGCAACGTGGCGGCCGCCTGTCGCGAACATGGCTGAATTTCCTCGCGATCGGCGCAACGTCCAACTAACGGAAAATGCGGCGCTATTCGGGCTTCTGCAAAACGATAATGCAACGGCACGCATGCGTGGCAATCACCGTCCGCACCCTCTGCGACACATAGGAGGGGGTGGTTTTCTTGTCAATGCGACGCCCGGTTCGCCAAAACGCAAAACGAGGTCAAATCTTCGATTGCAAAGCGCGGCGGATTCGGCGAGTTTCCGCGCCGAATTCCGCGCCCGGGCGGCTGCTCGACGGGCGCGGTGACCGGGCCAATTATTGGGCCAGCCACCGGGTCAAGGCGAAGGTAGCCCGGCAAACCTGACAACCCTGCAGGGTTCTGCCGGCAAGCCATAAGACCGGCCGATTTGTCCCTGCGAATAAGGAAAAATCCAATGACATTCATTCGATCGCTTGCAACCGGCACGTTCGGTGCCTTTTTGGCCGCGTTGGCGCTTGCGGCGCTGCTCGGCGTTCCGGCTGTCCCGGCCGCGGCGGAGGACGATCCGGTGATCGCCCGCGCCAATGGCGTCGA
>JBAUUA010001361.1:0-2033 GCA_049582465.1 Bradyrhizobium sp.
CTGGCGCAGTCTTCCAAGCGGCTGATCGAAAGCAAGATCGCCGCGCTCGGCCTCGGCCACCGGTTCAAGGTCTACAGCGACAAGATCGAGACACCTGGCGATGGCATCGTCATCTTTCGCGGCATGCAGGGTTATACCTTCAAGGCCGTCATCACCGTGATCGTCACCGGCTTTGTCGGCGCGGTCTGGCTCGGCATCAAGGTCATGCTCGGCAAATGATCCGCGCCTGCCTGGTGGCTGCAGCGCTGCTGTGGTCGGTTCCTGCGCATGCCTTTCCCTGCTGGATGGTTCGGCAGGCTGTTGCCCAATATGGCGCGGTGGCCGTCGAGTCCTGGGCCAGGGCGAAGGGCATTCCCGAAAAGGAAATCGAGAAAGCCTGGCGGTGCCTCAGTGACGGTTTCGCGGCGTCATTGCCGAAGCGGTGATCGACAACGTCTCGTCGGGGGCTGGCCCATGTACCGGATACGCGAGGTCGACGGCCATGACGACGAGATCGCCGATGCGCTCACCGAGATCCACCAACTGACATTCTTCGACGGTGCTCCCATTCCTGAGTTCGATCGCGGGCACTGGTGGATCGCCTTTCACGATTCGATCCCCGTCGCCTTTGCCGGAATCGTGCCGTCGACGCGTGCGGTCAATGCGGGATATTTCTGCCGGGTCGGCGTGCTGAGAAGACATTGCGGCAACGCCCTTCAGTTGCGGCTGATGCGCGCGCTGGAATTGCGGGCGCGGCATAACGGGTGGTGCTGGATCGTGTCGGATACCACGGATAATCTGGCCTCCGCCAACAACTTCATTCGGGCCGGCTATCGGTTGTACCGGCCGCAAAATCCGTGGGCCTGGCCGAATACGCTATATTGGCGCAAATCCATCAAATGACACGCCGTGGGACGCGATTTGCGCATGCCCCCAAGCCATGGCCAACATTGCCCTTCCCGAAATAGGCCTTAAACTCGGCTCGCGTCGTCGGACATGGCGCCAATGAGAACCGGACGGGAAGAGACCGATCATGACTGCCAGACCGCAACTGCCGGACCGCGCGCCACGAACAAAGGGCGCGCCAACCGCGCTCGATGGTCTGCTGGTCGTGGATTTCACTCGGGTCGTCGCAGGGCCCGCCTGTACGCAAACGCTGGCCGATTTCGGCGCCGAAGTCATCAAGATCGAGAACCCGGACGGCGGCGATGATACCCGTCACTATGAACATGCCGATCTCGCCGGCGAGAGTGCCGCCTTCGTCAGCCTGAATCGAAACAAGCGCGGCATCGCGCTCGATCTCACCAAGCCCGAGGGGTGCGACGTCGCGCGTGAACTGATCGCGCGGGCGGATGTCGTGGTGGAGAACTTCTCCTCCGGCGTGATGAAGAAATATGGCATCGACTACGCCTCGGTCGCGCCAGGCAATCCCCGCCTGGTTTATTGCTCGATCTCGGCTTACGGTCGACAGGGTCCATTTGCATCGCGTCCCGGCTTCGATCCGATCACCCAGGCCGAAAGCGGATTCATGTCGCTCAACGGCTTTCCCGATGGGCCGCCGGTGCGGACCGGCCCTCCCGCGGTCGATCTGTTGACGGGCATGTCGGCCTGCAACGCCATCCTGCTGGCGCTGGCCGCCCGCGACCGGCTCGGCCGCGGCCAGCATGTCGAAGTGGCGTTGTTCGACATCGCGGTGGCGATGACGCAATTCTACGGCATGGCCTATCTGATGACCGGCGTGAATCCGAGCCGCCAGGGCAATTCGCCGAACGGGTCTCCCTCGGTCGGCGTCTACGAGGCTTCCGACGCGCCGTTTTATATCGCCTGCGCCAACGACCGGCTGTATCGCCGCCTCGTCATCGAAGTGCTCGGCCGGCCCGACCTCGCCAGCGGCGAATTCGGCGATCGGCGCTCACGAACGGCCAATAAGGAGAGACTGCGCGCGATTCTCACCGGGATTTTTCTGCAGGATATTCGCGAGAGCTGGGTGACGAAGATGAAGGCGGCCAACATCCCCGTCGGCTTTCTTCGCACCGTCGAGGAGGCTTTCAACT
>JBAUUA010001362.1:0-11538 GCA_049582465.1 Bradyrhizobium sp.
GCTCAACACCGTCAGGCCGAGCGCGATCGAGATCGGCATGCCCGTCAGCATCAGCGAAAGCAGCAGCGCGAACACGATGGCGACCCGCGCGCCTTGCGGCAGCACGATCAGCCCGCCGGCGTGCGCGAAGCAGACCGCCACGATCAGGATCGGCAGCAGAATCAGGATCCAGCCCAGCGGGCTGGAGCCTTCCTTCTGCACCGCGCGCGGGGCGGCTTCGGCCGGATGCAGCGCGTCGACTTCGACGCCGTCGATCTGGGCGGCATCGTGATGCGGAAGCTCGCCGGTGCGGTAGAACGACCAGGCGACCTGCAGGAAACGGAAGCACATCAGCCCCGAGCCGAGCGGAATCGCCAGATAGACGATCCACATCGGCGCTTCCAGATCGTTGGACTGCTGGCCGGTGTGCCACATCTGGCTGACAAAGGACGCGCCGAAGCCGGCGACGATGCTGGTGAACAGCGCGCCGCACAACAGGCTGAACGTGATCACGCGGCGGCGGGAGCCGGCGGGCAGGATGTTGACCAGCACGTCGACGCCGACATGGATGCCGGTGCGCACGCCATAGGCCGCGCCGAACTTCGCCATCCAGATGAACATGTAGATGCAAAGCTCTTGCGCCCAAGACAGATCGAGCGCGGCGAGCCACAGGAATATGCTCTTCAGGAAGGCCGCGAGCAGCGTAAAGCCGTGCGCGGTGGCCCATTTGGAGAAATCGATCGAAAGCCCGGTGCCATAGCGATGCAGGACCGCGACAAAAATCAGCCCGGTAGCAGCCGTGATCAGCCCGGCAATGAGCCACTCTTCAAGATGGTCTAGCGCACGCGAAAGCACGTTTCCCCCGGGAATCAGTTTTGACCGGGAGCGCGTGCGGTCCCGGTCGTCCATTGCAGCTTGATTGGAGCTGAGCTCGGTCAATTCATTTCAATGTTGAGTTCTTTGGCCACGAGATCGAGCACTTCCTGCCCGACGCGGCCCTTGGCCCAGGCATAGGTCGGCCGCATCGCCTTCTGCCAGGCCTTCTTCTGATCGTCGGTCAGGTAGTGCAGCGTGGTCCTGCCCGACTTCTTGATGTCGGCCAGCGCGTCCTCGTTTTCCTTGACCGCGATCGAGTTGGTGTAGTCGGTCGCTTCGTCCATCGCCTTTTCGAGCTGCCCGCGGATATCCGGCGGCAACCCGCTCCAGAACTTCGAGTTGACGATCACGGCGTATTGCAGATGGGCGTGGTAGGAGACCGTGATGTCCTTCTGCACTTCATAGAACTTCTGGGTCAGATAATTCGAGGGCGTATTCTCGCAGGAATCGACCACGCCGGTCTGCAACGCCTGATAGACTTCCGAGAACGCCATGATCTGCGGAATCGCACCCAAATCGCGGAAATAGCGGTCGGCGATCTTGGAGCCGGAGATGCGGACCTTTAGCCCCTGGAAATCGGCGGGCTCCAGCAGCGGACGGTTGGCCGATGTCATGTGGAAGCCGTTATCCCAGTAGGCGAGACCGGTGATGCCCTTGGCTTCCAGTTTCTGGAACAGCCACTTGCCGACCGGACCCTTCATGGCCTTGCTGTAGGTATCTTCGTCCTTGAACAGCCACGGCAGGTCGAGCGCCTCGAATTCCTTGATGCCGAGCGGGGCGAACTTCGCAGTCGAGGGCGCCAGCATCTGCACCGAGCCTAGCTGCAGTGCCTCGATCTCTTCCTTGTCCTTGTACAGCTGCGAGTTCGGGTACACCTCGACCTTGACCTTGCCGTTGGTGTATTTTTCCGCGAGCTCCTTGAATTTCAGCGCGCCCTTGCCCTTCGGCGTGTCGTTGGCGACGACATGGCTGAACTTGATGATGATGGGGTCATCGGCCAGAGCGGCGGCTGGAGCCATGAAAATGGCAGCCGCAGCCGCGGCCAGAACGAACTTCCGCATAGACTTTCCTCCCAATGGGCGCCGGAACCGGTTATTTTTGGTTTTCCGGTTTCAGTAGTGGCAGTAAACGATAGCTCGAACAACTAGACCTAAGCAGAATTGGCGAGACCGAAAATCAGGCCAAAGACGATTAGAATGACGATTGTATAGGCAGATTTTCGATGCCGCTCCACCCTGCCGACGCGGCGCAGATGTCGCACCCCGTTGTGCGGCGCGGCAGGCTCAGGCCTTGCGCTGCGCGACCATGAACAGCCGCCGGAACGGAAACAGCGTCTGGCCCTGGGCATTGCGTGGATAGGCTTTCGCGACCCGCTCGCCATAGGCCGCCTCGAAGGCGGCCTTGTCGGGTCCTTCAAGGACGTCCAGATACCGCGTCAGCCAGGTGCCTTTGGTCCATTCCTTGACCGGATTCTGGCCTTCGAGAACCTGCAGGTACTCGGTCTCCCAGATGTCGATGTTCGCCGACTGCGGCGCCAGCAGAGCGTGATAGAACCCGGGCCCCTTGACCGGCGGCGGCGTCACGAGGTGCTCGACCCGGCTGCGCCACGGACCGTTGAGCGCGGTTTCGGCGATCAGCAGATGCGAAGGCGCCTCGAAATTGCGCGGCATCTGCACCGCGAGGATGCCGCCGGGCTCGACCTTCTGCATCAGCGATGGAAACAGTTTTTCATGATCGGGCAGCCAGTGCAGCGCCGCATTGGAGTAGATCACATTATATTTGTTCGCAGGCTGCCATGCGCCCAGATCCTGCTGCAGCCATTCCACCTCGGGCGCGGCCTTCCTGCCGGCCGCGACCATCTCGGCGGAGCCTTCGACGCCGACGACCGTGGCGCCCGGCCATCGCTCCTTGATCAGCTTGGTGACGTTGCCGGCGCCGGCGCCGAGGTCGGCAACGGTCCTGACCTCGAAATCCGGGATCCGCATCAGGAGGTCGACCGCGGGCCGCAATCTGTGGCCAGAGAATTTCAGATATTGCTGCGGATTCCAAACCATCGTTTTTTCTTCTTCCTTTGAGCGGCCGGAGCGGTATTACACTTGGGGCGCATTCGCCGGCCAAGTCCAGCCTATTGCTAACTGAAAGAAAGAGCAGATATGGACCTCGATCTCAAGTCCAAGACCGCCGTCGTGAGCGGAGCCAGCATCGGGATTGGCCGCGCGATCGCCAGGATGCTGGCGCTGGAAGGGGTCCGCGTCGTCGGCGTCGCCAGGCGCAGGGAGCTGCTCGATACGCTTGCCGACGAGGTCAAGGCGGCCGGCGGCGTGATGATCCCGGTGACGCAGGACATCATGCAGGAGGATGCCGCAGACAAGCTGGCGGCGGCCGCGATCGCCGAGCTCGGCCACGTCGACATCCTCGTCAACAATGCCGGCGGCAGCCGGCCGCTGCCGATCGACGCGCCCGACAGCGCCTGGGACGAAGCGATGTCGCTGAATTTCACCCGCTACCGGCAGGTCACGCATGCGCTATTGCCGCAAATGATCGCGCGCAACTGGGGACGCATCATCAACATCACCGGCAAGTCCGAGCCCGAAGGGCTGAATGCGGCGTTCGCCGCGAAGGCCGCGGTGCATGCCTGGGCGAAGGGATTGTCGCGCGAGATCGGACAGCACGGCATCACGGTGAACAGCATTCCGCCCGGCCGCATCATGAGCGAGCAGATCCGGCGCAACTATCCGGAAGATTATCGCAAGCATTTTGCCGAAGAGGAAATTCCGGTGCGCTATTGGGGCGAGCCGGAGGATCTCGCCGCGCTGGTCGTGTTCCTTGCTTCGCCTCTGGCGCGCTACATCACGGGCACGGTCATCCCCGTCGACGGCGGCTTGCGGCGATATCAATTTTAAGATGGAAGGAACGGTGATCGCCGTTTCTCCCTCTCCCCGCTCTTCGCGGGGAGAGCGTTGGGGTGAGGGGCTCTCTCGTAGACTTCGACTCGCGGAGAGTCCCCCTCACCCGGACTGCTCCGGACGATGCTTCGCATCGCTCGGCGCAATCCGACCTCTCCCCGCAAGCGGGGCGAGGCGAGAAAGAGCGCGGTGCGCCGAAATCTTCCCACTCACGGATATCTTTCTTAATGCCTTAATGCGCAACGGCGGCGGACGCGCGGTCTGACTTCAGACTCTCCACGATCGCCTGCCCCATCGCCGCCGTTCCGAGCGCACCGCCGACATCCCTAGTCGTGCGACCGCTCTGCATGGCGGCGGCAACCGCGTCTTCGATTGCGCGCGCCGCCGTCGCGTATCGGGCATCGCCTGAACGTTCGCCATGCCAGGCGAGCAGCAACGCCGCCGACAGGATCAGCGAGGTCGGATTGGCGACGTCGCGCCCGGCGATGTCGGGCGCCGAGCCATGCGCGGCCTGCGCCATCGCAAAGTCCGCGCCGACATTGAGCGAGCCGCCGAGACCGAGACTGCCCGACAGCTCCGCCGTCAGGTCGGACAGAATGTCGCCGAACATGTTGGTGGCGACGACGACGTCGAAGCGGTCCGGCTGGCGCACGACATGCGCCATCATGGCGTCGACCAGAATGTCATCGACGGCGAGGCCGGGATAATCGCGCGCGACCTCCCGGCAGATGTCGAGGAACATGCCGTCGCCGATCTTCAGTACATTGGCCTTGTGAACGATGGTGAGGTGCTTGCGCCTGTTCATCGCCAGTTTGCAGGCTGCGTGCGCAATCCGCTCGCAGCAATGCCGCGTGATGCGGCGGAGCGAGATCACGACATCCGGCGTGACCAGGAGCTCGCTGTTGCCCTGCTCCATGTTGCGGTCGGCGTAAAAACCTTCGGTATTTTCGCGCACTACGACCAGATCGAACGCGCCAAAGGCGTTGCGCAAACCCGGATAGGTTCGCACCGGCCGCAAGTTCGCAAAGAGATCGAGACTCTTGCGGAAATATTTCGACGGATTGACCTCACCGCTTTGCTCGTCCTTGAAGTCGGCCGTGGCGGCGGGGCCGAGGATCAGCCCGTCGGCGGAGCGCACGATGTCCAGCAATCCCGGCCGCACGGTGGCGCCGAACTGCTCCAGGCTGGCGTGACCGACCGCATGTTCTTCCAGCTGAATCCCGAGACCGAAACGCGCCGCCGCGGCGCGCAGCACGTTGGAGGTCGCAGCCGTAATCTCCGGCCCGATGCCGTCACCCGGCAGAACGACGATACGCATGATGATTCCTGTGGCTAGCTCTTGCCGGCTGCTATTCGTAACTGGATGGTCCGGTGTCACGATACGCCCACAAGCCCTCGCGCGGAAGGGCGACCGAGGTTTCGACCCCGATCTGGTGGCGGGCCGCGGTGCCGAGTTCCAGGGCCTCGAGGCGAGCGCCGAGCAGATCGATGTCGTAGACGGTCTGTGTTCCCTGGTAGCGGCGGTCGATCACGCGGCCCGGAAACACGTTGCCGCAGTCCTGCCTGCCGATCCCGATGTTTTCGGGCCGCAGCGCGATCCGGACCTTGTCGCCCGGATCGAGCGGGTGCAGCAGCGCCGCCTCCCCGCGCCGCCCCTCGCCGAAATCGACCACGCCGAACGCGCCATTGCGCTCGACCAGCGTGCCCGTGAGCTCGTTGGTGGCACCGGTGAAATTGGCGACGAACAGATCGGCGGGGCGGTTATAGATCTGGTCGGGCGTGCCGATCTGCAGCAGCCTGCCGTCGCGCATCACGCCGATGCGGTCGCCAAGCACGACCGCCTCGGCCTGGTCGTGGGTGACGTAGAGTGCGGTCATGCCGGTCTGCTTGAGGATGATGCGCAGATCATCGCGCAGCCGCAACCGCAATTTGGCATCGAGGTTGGACAAGGGTTCGTCGAGCAGCAACAGCCGCGGCCGGTAGACGATGCTGCGCGCCAGCGCGACGCGCTGCATCTGGCCGCCCGACAGCGCCACCACCGGCCGGTCGGCATATTCCGACAGGCCGACCAGCTCCAGCACCTCGTCGACCTTGCGGTTGGCCTCGCTGCGCGCGATCCGGCGGTGTTTCAGCGGATAGACCACGTTCTGCCGCACCGTCATATGCGGCCACACCGCGTAGGACTGAAACACCATGCCGAGATCGCGCGAGCGCGGCGGCACCAGAACGCCGCGTTCCGGCGAGGACACCATCCGCCCGCCGATGCTGATCTCGCCCGATGTCGGGTGCTCGAGGCCGGCGACGCAGCGCAGCGTCGTGGTCTTGCCGCAGCCGGAGGGGCCGAGCAGCACCACGATCTCGCCGGCCGGCACGGCAAAGCTGACGCCGTCGATCGCCGGCCGGCCGATCGCGAACTGCTTGCGCAGATCCCTGACGTCGAGCGTCGCCGTCATGAGTTCAATCGCTTCACGGGTGCAGCGATCACTGCCGGTACCCGAAGGTCTTGTCCCATTCAGCGACCCACGGCCCGTGCAGCTTGACGTATTCGTCGAAATTCGGAAACCAGACTTTGACGATCTTGGGATCGAAGCCCTCGGGATAGACCGGCGCCACCTTGAGCGAGGTGAGGTTGCCGAGCTCCTTGATCATGAAGGTCTGGCCCTCTTTCGACAGGCACCAGTTGAGAAACAGCTTTGCGGCGTTGGGGTGCGCCGCGGTCTTCGGAATTCCCGTGGCATAGGGATTGACCGGCGCGCCCTCGGGCGGGAAGAAGATCTTGATCGGCGCGCCGTCCTTCTGTTTCGGATAGATCGCATTGTAGAGCAGCGGGCCCATCGCGACCTCGCCGCGCACCATTGAGTCCGCCATCGGCGCGCCGGAGGGATAAAGGATCGGATGGGTCGCGGCCTGCTTGGCCCAGTAATCCTCGCCCAGCACCTGGCGCTCGAACATGATGCGGGTCCAGGTGGTGCCGCCGGATTGCGCGAACACCTGGCCCGTCAGCTTGTCGTATTCGGGCTTGGTCAGATCCATCCAGCTCTTCGGCGGATTCTTCACGAGTTCGGTGTTGTAGGCGATCGACCACACCAGCGTGGCGCGCGGCCACAGTTTTGGGGAGATCTGCGCATCGGGATTGTAGTCGGCTGCGTTCGGCGGCGCATAGTCCTGGAACAGATCGACCAGATCCGCCATCAGCGCGCGGTCGGAATGGTCGACCACGTCGGCGATCAGCTTGCCGGCCGCGGCCTCGGTCTTGACGCGGGTGATGAGCTGGCCGCCCGGCGCGCGCACCATCTCGATCCTGATTTCCGGAAAACGCTTGTTGAATTCGCGGATGACCTGCTGCTCGACCTCGGCGAAATTCGCGGTGTAGTAGACCAGCTTGCCTTCCGCTTTCGCCGCCGCGATCAATTCGGGCGAGCCGAATTCCTGCTGCGCCCTGGCGGGCAGCGCACCCAGCGCAAGGCCGAGACCGGCGATGCCGGCGAACGTGACGATCCTGGCAACGAGTTTTCGCTTCATGGCCGATCCTCCCTTGGTGTCATCTTATCCTTTGCGCCACGCTGCCCTGCGCCGCCCCTCGCGACAGCCAGTTGGCGCCGCCGATCAGGACGCCGAGCAGCACCGTCTGCACCAGGCTGAATGCAGCGGTCTTTCCGAGATTTCCGCCCTCGTAATAGTCGAGCAGCAGCACCGACATCACCATGGTGTTGCTGGTGTAGAGAAACAGCGACGAGCCGAGTTCGCGGATCGCCAGCACGAACAACAGCGTCATCGAGGCGATCACGCCGGGCCGCGCCAACGGCAGCACGATCGTGGCGATGGTGCCGAGCACGCCCTTGCCGCACACCCAGGCCGCCTCCTCGAGCTCCCGGTGGATCTGCAGGAACGAGGTCGACAGCGCCTTGACCGTATCCGGCATGAAGCGCGCGATGAACGCCAGCGCCAGGATCCAGATGGTGCCGTAGAGGCCGCCGGGAACGCCGATCCAGGCCCACAGATAGGCGACGCCGATCACCAGACCCGGGATCGCCACCGGCACGGTCGATATCAGGTCGATGCTGCGGCGGCCCGGCACGCGGGTGCGATGAATGGTGTAGCCGATCGCAAAGGCGAGCAGACCGCCGGCCGCGGCGGTGATGATGCCGACCTCGACCGCATTGTAGATCGAGTTCAGGGTCAGGGGATTGTCGAAGATGCTGTAGAAATGCATCAGCGAGTATTGCCGCATGTCGAACAGGCTCGCGACATCGCGGATGAACATGAACCTGCGGAACGCCGCGACGATCAGCGCCAGCGTCGGCAGGATCACCACCACCAGCAGATAGACCAGGCCGAGCGCGAAGGTGAGCCAGCGCCAGGGCCCGAGATCGAGATTGCGCGGCCGGAACGCCTTGCCGGCGACGGTGGTGTAGCTGCGCCCGCTCAGCACCTTCTGCTGCAGGAACACCAGCGCGCCGGTGACGACCATCAGGATGATCGCAACCGCGGCCGCGGTGTTGTAGAGCGGCGGCGACCAGTTGGTGAGCTTGAAGATATAGGTGGTGAGCACGGCGAGATTGGTCGGGGCGCCCAATACCGCGGGGATGCCGTAGATGCCGAGCATCACGATGAACGACAGCAGCATGCCCGATACGATCGCCGGCATGATCAGCGGAAACGTCACCGAGAACAGCGTCGCGAACGCGCTGGCGCCGGAGATTTCCGCGGCCTCCTCCAGGCTCGGATCCATGTTGCGCAGCGCCGAGGAGGTGAACATGTAGACATAGGGCGCGTAATAGATGCCGAACACGAACACCAGGCCCCACAGCGAATAGAAATCGACGTGCCAGTGGAGACCTGTCCATTTGAACATCGTGTTGATCAGGCCCGTTTTGGGCGAGCCGAGAATACTCCACGCAACGCCCGCCACCAGCGGCGGCGCGAACAGCGGCAGGATGCTGGCGGCGGCGATGAACCCCTTGAACGGCGTGTTGGTGCGCACCACGATCCAGGAAAACATCAGCCCGATCACCACCGCGATCAGGGTGCCGCCGCCGCAGGCGATCAGCGTGTTGGCGAGCGCCTCCGCCACGTTCGGATTGGCCAGCACCGTGAGGAAGTTGGTGATCGAAAGGTGACGGAGACTAAAACCTTCGACCACCGGATTGGTGTCGGTCAGCGCGCCCAACAGCAGCGTGAGCACGGGATAGACCACCAGAAAGGTCAGGATCGCCAGCAGCAGCGCCACCCAAAGGCGGCCCGAGAGGCGGCGGCGAAAGTCCTCACCGCCGCTGCGCGCAACCTCGATGCGCCGGCCCGCCTGTCCGTTCAAAGCGCTTTCCCCCTGGCCTGCGAATGGCCGCCTTTATTCTTATGCGGCCAAGCCTAGTCGATGGCGGGGACGGCGGGAAGTAGCAGAAAGTCGGTCGGCAGGCCGCGATTGCCGAGCTGGCGGGTGAATGAGGGTGCAAAGAAATCCGTCAAGCATGCGACCTTCGGTAACTCGCGGCAAACTCCAACTTGATCGGCTGATTGAGAAAATTGCCCTCACTTTCAAGGAGCTTAGATTCACGCGGCGGCACTCCCGGGGCGGGGGTGCGCGGGCGGCTTGATCCGCCGCGATGAGTGTTCGATCGGAACGGATTGGCTATCGTGGAGTACGCGTATGGAGTAGAATTCATCGGCAGCGACGTCAGACGACAAGCACATCATTATCCGAGCACCGTCATTGAGGGGCGGGCGCCTCAAGGAAGAGGGATGGCAAATGGCAGATGAAGTTGCTGGCGCAGAGGCGCCGACCTGGAATCCCGGCAAGTTTTCGCTCTGGAGCCAGGGTTGGGGCGACTTGAACGATGCTCTGGTCTCTATCTCACTGCGTCATCCGACGGCGCCGTATCCCACCGCTCCTCTGGTCGTCGACACAATCGGCGACGACGACATGCAGCAACTGGCGAACCAGTACCTCGATGCCGTAAATCAAAATCCGAACATCTATCGGCTGATCGATCTCCCCAAAGTGCAGCTGAGCGAGTCGCCTGACCTGCTCACACAGGGATCGGGCTTCTTCCGGTGGCTGCCCATTGGCTGGCCTCCCGAGAATCCGGACAACGCCAATGCCGGCGACCCGTTCGTGTCATTCCGGGTCGGGCGCAAGTCGGACGATGGCATACCGATCGATCAGACGGTAATCTTGGTGGCCTCCGAATGGATCCCCAAACATTACCTCGGTTCCGGGTTCGGCATCCGCGTGGTCGCGCATGTGCAGCGGACGCCCGCCAACAAATACGCGATACGCATCACCGGGCTGACGGCCTCGCTCCCGGTCGGCCCCTACCGCGATCCCGACGTCTGGGATCTGGTCGACAAAAACCAGTTCGCGACGATATTCGACGAGCGCACACTTGGCCCGGTCAAAGCCGAAATGTCCAAGCAACTCGGCTTGAAAAATCAGTCGGTTTCCGTTCGAGGCGCCCGGATCTCCATAGCCAAAGACGGCACCCCGCGCGTCGAGTGGCAAGCCACGAGTAAACCCGATGCGAAAGGCGGCCGGGCCAAGGCGACGCCCTATTCGTTCGTGTTCTCCGGGACGCCGATGCGGGCCGGCGCTCTTGTGAGCAAGGTAGCGCTCGTCGCCGACGCGACGCCCGGAAACGCGGGCGTGTTTCCACTTGATCCGGCCTCGCAGGAACCCCCAAAGGACATTCGCAAACGGCGCCCGACTCGCCGGGAAGACCAACTCGACTATTATCGCGACGAGGAGGAAATCACCGCCGCGGAGCTCGGTCCGTTGATCTTCCCTGAACCACCTTATCCGGAACCGCCTGGGTTCTTCGAAGATGCAAGGGTGATGGTGTGCCCCGGATTTGTTCTTGCCGACGATGCGACCCTCCCCGGTGACGCGAAAAAGGTCGACCTCCCCGACACCGGGCCGGACACGCCTTTCATTCGATCGAACGATTTCTCGGCAATCAGCGCCTACAACAATGTCAGGCAATTCTTCGAACGGCTCGACGCGTACGGAATTGGCGCGCCCGCGTACTTTCGGATCGCCAACACGCCTCTCAAGGTGTTTTATCGCTCAGGGATAAGGCCGGGACCCGGCAAGGATGGCCAAACCGTCAATGCGCGCGTTCTGCCCGAGGGCTGGTCGGCCGACTACGTCGGACCGACCACGCTCGGCGACCGTCCGTTCCTGCAGATGCATCTGGCGCTGGGCGACCTTTCGACCCGCGCGCGCAAGCCCTGGAATCGAACGAACCGCTCGCCGGCCGAACCGCTTGGCATCGCGGCCGACGCGCGCTGGATCTGGCATGAGATCGGACACGTGCTTCTGATGTGCTCGGTCGGAGAGCTGGAATTCCGCTTCGCCCACAGCGCCGGCGACGCGCTCGCGGCAATCGTCTCGGATCCGCGATCGCAACTGGCCGCGGACGACGTTTGGCGCGGCCTGACATTCCCGTGGGTGTTCACGCCGCGTCGCCACGACCGATGCGTGTCGCACGGGTGGAGCTGGGGCGGCCTGTTGCACTCGGCACTGGCCGAGGTACCCGATTCAACACCGCCCCGTCGCAAGGGCTATTGGACCGAGCAGATCCTCTCGTCCTCGTTGTTCCGGCTGTACCGCTGCATCGGTGGCGACACCAAGGTAGTGGGAACGTCTGGCCAGCCCGACCATTTGGCCCGCGAGTCGGCATCGCATTATTCCGCTTACCTCATCATGCGGGGGATCCAGATTCTGCCGACCTCGACCACCGTGTTGACCAATCATCCGGATCAGTTGGTCTCGGCGCTGATC
>JBAUUA010001363.1:0-3065 GCA_049582465.1 Bradyrhizobium sp.
ATGCCGGGCTGGAGAAGGCCGGCTTCAGGCTCGACTTCGGCGACGACGATTCCGGATTGTTCATGAAATATCTGCGCCGCGGCTCGGGCTATTACATCGACGTCGGCGCCTCGCAGCTGATCATTGACGGCAAGATCAAACTGGTAAGCGGCCAGGTCGAGGAAATCACGCCCGATGGCGTCAGGCTGGTCGACGGCAAGGAATTGCCGGCCGACGTGATCGTCTATGCCACCGGCTACCGCTCGATGAATGGATTTGTCGCCGATCTGGTAAGTCAGGAAACAGCCGACAAGGTCGGCAAGGTCTGGGGGCTCGGCTCGGATACGACAAAGGACCCCGGCCCCTGGGAAGGCGAACAGCGCAACATGTGGAAGCCGACGCAGCAGGAAGGCCTATGGTTCCACGGCGGCAATCTGCACCAGTCGCGCCATTACTCGCAATTCCTTTCCCTGCAGCTGAAGGCGCGCTACGAGGGTATCCCGACGCCGGTCTATGGCCTGCAAACCGTCCATCACAAGGCCTGAGGCTGCAAGGCGCATCGCGGGGCTCGCGCGTTGCGAGCCCCATGCACCTGTCGGCGCTCTTCCTCTTGCCCGCCTAGAGCCCCGTTTCGATTGGAATCGAAACGGGGCTCTAGATTCTTGATTTGACGCGTTTTCTTAACGCGAACCGGTCTCCACTTCGCTCGAAAACGCTCTGGCGCGCCGGCATCGACGATCGCGGCGTCGATGACATCCGTGGTTATCGGACCTGCTGCGTTGTGGCTTGCGGCCGCGCCGTATCCTGCCGCGACGGAAGCGCGGGCGCCGGCTTGCGCGCGGGGGCTGCAGCCAACCGCGGTGGAGGCGCCGCCGCCAATCTGGGCCGCGGGTTCTGCTCGGAAACCTTCGCGCTGAGGCGGGCCATCTGTTCCTGGTTCGCCTTGAGCTGCTCGGCGATGCTCGCATTGTCGCGGGTCATTTGTTCCTGGCTGGCCTTGAGCTGCTCGATGCCTTGCCCCACGGTTGCGAGATCGCGCGCCATCGACTGCAGCAACTGCGTCAGCTCGGGCGACGGGACGGCGGCGGTCGGTGCGACATCTTCCGCTGCGGTCCGAGCAGGAGGTGCCGGCTGTGGCGATGCGGTGTTCGTCGCGGCCGGCTGAACGGCAGGTGGGCTCGGCTGCGCGGAGAACCCCTGGTTTTCGAGCGGCAGCGACGACGTCGCGACGAGCTGCGGCGCCCACCTCGCGACGATCTGCTTGGCCGCATCGCCGTAGGACGACTGCCAAACGATGGCTGCAGCACCGATGCACGCTGTCAAGATCAAGCCGGTGAGACCGCGTACCGCCCGCCCGCCACGCGACACCCGCTTGCCCGGGACAGCCGGGCGAAACGTGTTCACGCGCGCCTGCGGATGATCCGAAGGGTGGCGCTCCGACTTGGAAAGCTGATCCTGCATGCCCGCGATCTGTTCATCCGCGCGCGCGAGCTGTTCATAAACATTCGCGAGCTCCTCGTCGACGCGCGCGAACACGGCATGGCGCGTATCGGTTTGAGCCGGGTTCAGCGTGGTATCCATGAGCGCTCCGTACCAGTCTACCCGCATGGTGCGACCTGCGGATGGGGTCGACGCTGTCTTGCCCACACTCCATGCCGGTTTGACCAAAGGAAGGCTGTACGATGGAAAGTATAGGGCCGCCTATACGACGGCTTTTCGGGAACCCGGCCTAGAAAGAGCGTGGCCAGAACGAAAGGTGCGCCGCGACAGGGCGGCACGAAAGCGCTCCATGGTGCGCCATGCTGAGCCTAGTAGAACCGGTGGAAATGATGGATCGGTCCGTGGCCGTGGCCGACCGTGAAGCGATCGGCCGCCGCAATCGCCGCGCTCACCCAGGCCTTGGCGTTGCGCACCGCCGTTTCCATGTCCTCGCCCTTGGCGAGGCCTGCCGCGATCGCCGAGGACAGCGAGCATCCGGTGCCGTGGGTGTTTTGGGTGACTATGCGCGGCGCCGGGAGCGCGATGACGCGGCTTGCCGTGACGAAATAGTCGGTACTCTCGGCACCCTGCCCGTGCCCACCCTTGATCAGCACCGCCGGACAGCCCAGCGCCAACAGCCGCCTGCCCTGGTCCGCGATCTCGGCCGCGCTCGTGGCGACCTGCTCGTCCAGGAGAGCGGCGGCCTCGGGGAGGTTCGGCGTGATCAGCGCAGCGCGCGGAATGAGCTTTTTCCGCAGGGCCTCGACGGCGTCCGCCGCCAGCAGCCGATCGCCCGAGGTCGCCACCATCACGGGATCGAGCACGACATGTTTCGGCTGCCAGCGCGTCAACCCCGCGGCGATGGCCTCGATGGTCGCAAGCTGCGCCACCATGCCGATCTTGACCGCGCCGACCGCAAGATCAGAGAAAACCGCATCGATCTGCGCGGTGACGAACTCGGCCGGCACCGGATGGATGCCGGTGACGCCGCGCGTGTTCTGCGCCGTCAGCGCCGTAATCACGGAGGCGCCATAGACGCCGAGCGCGGCAAAGCTCTTCAGGTCGGCCTGGATGCCGGCCCCGCCGGACGAATCCGAGCCGGCGATGGTGAGCGCGATCGGCGTCGTCATCGCCCTGCCCGCTTAAATTGAGGCTCTCGCGTCAGAAGCATGTCCTGTGTTAGCGCGACGTGTTATTGCCAGCAAGTTCTTGAACGCTATATTGAACCCCGAAAAGACGCCCTTCCGGAGACGACAGCGATGGTTCCCTTCTTCGTCCAGTTCAAATGCAAGCTCGGCCAGTCCTACGCCGTCGCCAACGCGCTGGCAGAGGCAGAGATCGCCTCAGAGATCTACTCCACCGCGGGCGATTACGACCTGCTGGTCAAGTTCTACGTCGACAACGACACCGACATCGGCCATTTCGTCAACGAGAAGGTGCAGGTCATTCCCGGTATCCAGGACACCCACACCATCATCACCTTCAAGGCGTTCGGCACGGGCTAGAGCACGCCCCGCCATCGAAACCGGAGTGCCGATCCTGCCCGAATTGACAGTGACTTTTGACCGGCTGAAAGCCTTCATCCAGGAAGCGCTGACCAGGCTGGG
>JBAUUA010001364.1:0-4553 GCA_049582465.1 Bradyrhizobium sp.
GACCAAGGAAATGTTCCTCAACCATCTCTATGGCGGCATGGACGAGCCCGAGCTGAAGATTATCGACGTCTTCATCTGCAAGCTGCGCAAGAAGCTCGCCAATGCCTCCGAGGGCCGCAACTTCATCGAAACCGTGTGGGGCCGCGGCTACGTGCTGCGCGAGCCGCACGAGACCGAAGAGCGCATCCCGGCCTGATCCCAAAGGGTTCTGCCGAGAGCCCGCCGGGCTCTCTCCTCCCAGACTGGACCCCGCCGCAAATGGCGGGGTTTTTGTTTGTGGGGATTGAACTTCGCGCGGCGCTGCCGGTGGACAAGCTGGCAGCCCGGATAATCCTCGCAATCACCGGGCGCAAATCGCCGGCCAAGCCGGCGATAGGAACGCGCTTACGCCCTCGGATCGCTCGTCTTGATGGTCTCGCAAGCGAGCGCGGCAGCGCTCCAAGCAGGAATCGGCTGAGCGCGCTTGGCGACTTCGTGGCCCGAACCGGTTGCCGTCTCCTCGGCTCCGCCGAAATTCGATTCGAAAACCAAGCCTTCAGCAACGACGGCGTCGACTGTGCTTCGCTTTTCCATGATGCCCTCCATATCCAATAGTAACATTTTGAACCGATCCTGGCCGCCCGCCATGATCCTGATCAAAGAGTCGGCTTCAAATCGCGTCGGGTTGACGCGGGCTGCCCCAGGGATGACGCTACCTTCCATAAAATGGCGCCGCGGAGATCGCAGAGCGCGAAATGTGGGAGGTGACCATGTCCCGAAAATCGTGGGCGATTTTCACCACGACCCTGCTGTGCGCGGCGTCTCCCGCGCTGGGCCAGCAGTTACCCGACGGGCCCGGCAAGGAATTGGCCGAGGCCAACTGCAATATCTGTCACACGCTGTTGAGCCGGGTCGGCGCGGGCTACACGCCGGAAGGCTGGAACACCGTGCTGCGGATGATGATCAACCAGGGCGCTCCGCTGCCGGCGAACCAGATCGAGCCGCTCAAGGCCTACCTGATCAAGAGCTTTCCAGAAAAAGGCAAACCCGCCGGCGCGGTGATCCCGGGGCCCGCGAAAATCTCCTTCAGGGAATGGCAGGCGCCGGCCCCGGGATCGCGGCCGCACGATCCGCTGGCGGCGAGCGACGGCTCGCTCTGGTACACCGGCCAGCTCGCCAATGTGCTCGGCCGGGTCGATCCGGACACCGGCGAAATCAGGGAATTCCACCTCAAGAGCGCGCATTCCGGACCGCACGGCCTGAAGGAGGATTCCGACGGCAACATCTGGTACACCGGAAACACGGGTTCGTTGATCGGCAAGCTCGATCCGAAAACCGGGGCGGTCACCGAATATCCAACGCCGGAAACCGGCGATCCGCACACGCTGATCTTCGACAAGGCGGGCATCCTGTGGTTCACGATGCAGAACGCCAACCGGATCGGCCGTCTCGATCCCAGGACCGGCGAGATCAGGCTTTTGACGCCGCCGACGGCCAATTCACGTCCGTACGGCATGGCGCTGAATTCGAAGGGCATCGTGTTCTTTGTCGAGTTCGGCACCAACCAGGTCGGCAGCGTCGATCCGAACACGCTGGAATTTCACGAGTACAAATTGCCCGATCCGGCCTCGCGCCCGCGCCGCATCGCGATCACCGGCGATGACATCGTCTGGTACTCGGATTATTCGCGCGGGTTTCTCGGCCGCCTCGATCCAACGAGCGGCAAGGTGACGGAATGGCCGTCGCCGAGCGGGCCGAAATCCGAGCCCTACGGCATCTCGGCGATCTCCGATGTCATCTGGTACAGCGAGTCCGGCGCGACCCCGAATACGGTGGTGCGCTTCGACCCAAAATCCGAAAAATTCCAGAGCTGGGCGATCCCGGGCGGCGGCAACATCGTGCGCAACACGTCCGTGACGCGCGACGGCAATTTTTTGCTGGCCAACAGCCTCGTCAACGGCATCACGCTGGTCACGATCGAGAAATAAGCTGGCGCGTGTGCAGGCAAATCGGCGTGCTCGCCGCACGATCCCGTGAATGGATCGGCTTTCGCTTGCCTCGCTGGCTCGGCCTGATGGAAACTCATCCACGAACAATCCGTCAGCGCTCGAGAGCCGATCATGAAACGTTCGCGCCGTGTCATTCTGACCATGATGGGCACTGCCGCCGTCGGCGCGGTGTCGATGGGGTTTGTGCGGCGAAGCGATTGCGGCCCCGGACAGATCAGGGAATTCTGGCGCGAGCCTGACGGGCGCTTGCGGGAATATTGCCGCGTGAGCTATGGCGGTTTCGGCGGCGCGCCGCATCGGCTGCACGCGCACTTCCACGGCCATGGCGGCGGATAGCGGCTGAGCCATGCAGCGCCTTCCCTGCCCCGAGCGCGAGGACTGGCGCATCACGGCGGACGAAACCGGTTTTGATTTTCACACCGTCGACGGCGAACGCTATTGGGATGAGCGCGCCTGCTATGCGTTCACGCTGGAGGAGATCGAAAATCAGATCGAGGCGCCGACCGGCGAGATCGACGCGATGTGCCTCGAACTCGTCGCCTGCGCGGTCGACGACGAGGAAGTTCTGCGCCGATTGAAGATTCCGGAGGCCTTCTGGCCGCTGGTCAGCGAAAGCTGGTACCGTGACGAGGCCAGCCTGTACGGCCGGCTCGACCTGCGTTTCGACGGCCGGGGGCCGGCAAAACTGCTGGAATACAATGCGGATACGCCGACCTCGATCTTCGAGGCGGCGGTGTTTCAATGGACGTGGCTCGAGCAGGCGATCGAGCGGGGCATCATTCCCGCCCATGCCGACCAGTTCAATTCGGTCCATGAGCGGCTGATCGAGAGGTGGAAAACTCTCGGCGGGGAACGCCATCTTCACCTCACGGGCACCACCGAGAACCCCGAGGATGCCGGCACGCTCGCCTATCTCGAGGACACCGCGCATCAGGCCGGGCTCGAAACCACGCTGATCGACATCGAGGACATCGGCTTGCGCGACGATGGCAGCTTCGTCGATCTCGACGACCGGGAAATCGCGCTCGCCTTCAAACTCTATCCCTGGGAATGGATGTTCCACGACGAATTCGGCGCGCGCCTCGCCAAGGCGCCGACGCGCTGGATCGAGCCGCCGTGGAAAGCCATCCTCTCCAACAAGGGCATTCTTCCGCTGCTGTGGGAGATGTTTCCGGATCACCCCAATCTGCTGCCGGCCTTTTTCGAGGACGACCCGTGCGCGGCACAGCTCGGCACCAGCTTCGTGCGCAAGCCGCTTTATTCGCGCGAAGGCGCCAACATCGCGCTGGTCAGCGACGGCACGACGGTGACGGAGCAGGAAGGGCCGTATGGCGCCGAAGGCTTTATTCGTCAGGCGATGGCGCTGCTGCCGAATTTTTCCGGGCAATATCCTGTGGTGGGAAGCTGGCTGGTCGACCACACCCCGTGCGGGCTATCGATCCGCGAGGACGAGAACCCGATCACCGGCAATACGTCGCGGTTCCTGCCGCACGCGATTCTCTGACGCGCCTCCGAGCGAAAGAGATTGCGGTTCGCGTCAGGAAAGACGCGTCAAACAAACGGTGATCAGCGCGCGCCGACCAGCTTCAACACCTGCGGCATGGAGGCCGAGACACCGGCGCGCGCGGCGCGCTCGGTGTTCACGCGATAGAGCCCGCGCCGATCCGGATAGGGTTTGAAGGCGTCGGAGATTCCGACCACGGATTCGGCCGCGCCCAGCGCCAGCACGCCATCGGGCTCGAGCATCCGCGAAAACCGCTCGAAGATGCCGATCTTGGTGTCGAGGTCGAAATAGATCAGGACGTTGCGGCAGAAGATCACATCGAAGGTGCCGAGGTGAGAAAAATCCTGCAAAAGGTTGAGCTGGCGATGCTGCACCATGGCGCGGATGTCGGCGTTGAGCTGCCACAGCTCGCCTACTTGCGTGAAATACTTGACCAGCATCTGGATCGGCAGGCCGCGCTGCACCTCGAACTGGCTGTAGAGCCCCGCCCTGGACTTTTCCAGCACTTCCTGCGACAGGTCGGTCGCGAGGATTTCGACCCGCCAGCCTGCAAGGCCGGCGAATTCCTTGACGCACATCGCAACCGAATAGGGCTCCTGCCCGGTGGAGGACGCCGCGCACCAGATCCGCAGGGAACGGCGGCTGGCCCGGGCCTGCACCAGCGCCGGCAGGATCGTTTCGCGCAGGTGATCGAACGGAATCTTGTCGCGGAAAAAGAAGGTCTCGTTGGTGGTCATGGCCTCGACCACGTCCGACGTCAGCGCCTCGGCGCCGGTCTTGATTTTCGCCACCAGTTCGGGAATGCCGGGAAGCCCCGCCCTTCGCGCCAGCGGAATCAGGCGGCTTTCGACCAGATATTGCTTGTCGGCGGACAGGTCGAGGCCGGAGCGTTCCTTCAAAAGCCTGCGCAGAAAATCATAGTCCTGCGGGGTCACGACCGATCTCCCGCGAATACCCGGACGAGCTTCGAACCGATCTGGTTGAGCGGCAGAATGGCGGCGCAAATTCCCGCATTCGCGGCGGCGCCCGGCATGCCCCACACCACGCTCGAGGCTTCGTCC
>JBAUUA010001365.1:0-2206 GCA_049582465.1 Bradyrhizobium sp.
CACCAAGCTTTTCAAGAGCTTAACTACGCCCGCCATTTGTGGTGCGACATGGTGATCGAGCCTGCGGAAGCGCAACGCTGACGAGGTCGGGTAGCAACCTTCCGTCTGCCCGCACGAGTGCCGCCGAGCCACTTCTGAGCTACGAGATCGACCGCATGTCCAGGCCGACTCGACGCCCTGCAAACGTCGACCTTTCGCAGGAACGGGCCGAAGCAGGCCGAATTCTTCTGACGTCTTCGAGCCACTCGGGGATGAGCAGCGAGGACCGCGCATATCTTGTGCAGATGATAAGCGCAACTACTGGCTTGCCGGGCCCAGACGTCGAACGACGCGTAGACACGGCAATCTCCAATTCTCAAACCGCAATAGCGAGATCGCGCCGCGGCTCCGTAATCCTAGCATTCTCTGTTGCCGCCGCGCTGCTGCTGGGGGCAGTAGTCTCGTGGGCTGCCGCCAGTGCCGGTGGCCGTCATCGCGATGGCGCTCCAATACCGAACTGGTTGCGAACTCATGCCGCGAGTCGTCACGGAGCGCTGTGATGAAACGTCGGGCGAAGCGCGAAGGAGGCTAAGGAAGTGCCTAAGTGGAAAGCACCGAGTAGCGATGCCGTACTTGTGTCGTGTCCAGCATGCAAAGCGTGGCCGATGGCGGCGAACGTGAAGCAGTCGTGGGAGACCACGGCTTCGACATTGCTTCCGCTAAGGACCTGCAAGCGCGACTGAAGCCGCTGATCCGAAAAAGCAACCTTACGCCAAGAAGGTCGCGCACCGCGGCGTATATCGCCTCGGTCATCCCGACCACATCAAAGCGTTCGCCGACCCGGAAGCGGCCGAGCGATGGTTCAAGGCGAACGATACCGAAGGCGTCTCCTTTGAATACGAGGTCATAGGGCGGTGACCGTTGGCAGTGCTTGCGAACTGGCAGAGAAAAAGCCGCCGGGCGTTACACCGTCGGCTTTTTCTTGCGACTGCCGGCTCGACCTCCGGTGCCGTCGCGGCTTGAGAAGCAACATCATGGTTAACGAAAGGTTAACGGGACCGGATCGGTAGCGGCGGGCCAGGGCCGGAACCCAAAAGTTCACCCACGCAATTTGCCGATTTGTGGCATCATTAGGCTTTCTGCCTAAGGTTTGTTGCGTGGAGCGTTTGTATTATGTTGAAGTTAGACCTAGTGAACTGGACGATGCGCGCGGCGAAGCAGCTGAGGCCCGAGCATCACATGAACAGCGATATCAAGGGCTCATCCCCGCTCAGCAGCATTCTGCTGGGAGTTCTTGAAGGCGAACGGGGGGAGCCGAGCTCGGAGGGCATTCAGGCCGCCAATTTTCACAGTGTCCAGCTGACCGAGGACCCAATAGCCAGTCCGCCTTCTGAGCCCGCCGATGGATGCAAGCCGGATACCGGTTCATATTTGCCGGCCGGCACGCAGGCTACGCCGTTGGCTCCCGCAGATGGTCAGGTCTCCCCGATGTCGCCGCTCCTGAAGGCGATCGTTGAGCCAGATATCTACACGGCTCCCGCTGATCGCGAACGCGCGATCACGCTTCGTTGGGTGCTGCGAGATATCAAAGCCAATCGGCTAAAGTTGTCGCCCGTCAGCCAGCATGACCTTCAGGATTTGATCGACATGGGGCTGGTCGAAATGCGGAACGACGCTCCTCTGCTTACAAACGCCGGCGTTAACGCCATCGTCTAGTCGGCGCATCGAATGAAAGGCTCCTAAGGGAATTGGCCTAACGGTCGGAGCTCACCGTGTCGGTCGACGAGGCCAGAAGTCTCGATATCGTTTAGAGAAGGTCGCCGAGCGACAACGGACGATATCGCCTTCTTACTCAGCGGTGAGCTGCTCCTACGCAAGCTGCGCCAATAGAAGCCATCTCTTTGAACGGATGACTTGATCTCGTCGCTTACGGCGACAGTTGCTTTCTTCTTCCGCCACCGTCCCGCCTTCTCGATAACAGGAATCGGTTGGCCTCTCGTGATCACCAATAAGCGATCACGCTTCTCGTTGAGATACACGTCGAACATGCAGCCTCCCTCAGCCCGCATCAAGCATATCGCTTTCTCGCAGAAAGGGAGTTACTAAAATGCAACAACCAGTGCAGGATGAAGGACGTCAGCCCCGCTGGGCTCGTTGACTAATCGGCGATCGAGGGTGGCCGCCCGCAAAAATCCAAGATCGCGCGGAGGGCGTTCCACCTTTGCAG
>JBAUUA010001366.1:0-2089 GCA_049582465.1 Bradyrhizobium sp.
CATCATCATGTTGCGCAGCGCGATCGAGACCGAGGCGCCGACCGCGGATTTGAGCTGGGTGGTGTCGGCGGTCAGCCGCGAAATCAGTTCGCCCGAGCGGGAGGAATCAAAGAAGGCCGGCGACAGCGACATCAGATGCGCGAACACGTCGCGCCTGAGATCGGCGACGATGCGCTCGCCGATGGTCATCACCAGATAGTAACGCGAGGCGCTGGCACCGGCCAGCACCGCGACCACCGCGATCATGACGCCGAAATAGCTGTTGATCAGGGCGATGCCTTCGGGCGAGAAGCCGAAATCGATGATCCGCCGCACCGCCACCGGCACCACCAGCGTCGTGATCGCGGCGACCGTCAGCGCGATCAGAGCGAGAATGGCGCGCCCGCGATAGCGGCCGACATAGGGCGCCAGCGCCAGCAGCGGACGCAACCGCGCCGGGCGCTTGGCCGCCGGCCCGGCGAGCTGGGTTTCGATGGCGGAGGCCTCCGGAGATTCTCCGTCGCGCCGGGCCGGCGTTTCGCCAGCGGCTCTTTCAAGCCCGTCTTCAAGCCGTTCCACTGCGCTCATGAGATTTGAACCGTTCTAGTTGCCGTCTCCCAGATAGGCCCCGCCGGCGCCCGAGGCAAATCCGTATGATCCCTCAGATAGCTGGCTTGTTTTGGGGGGGCTAAAGCGTTATAGAGCGCCCAAATCCGTCACCGCACAATCGATCGAGAGGCGCCGGCGCGCCAGAGGATAAGCCATGAAAGCCGAAATTCACCCGGATTATCATATGATTACGGTCGTGATGACCGACGGCACCGAGTACCAGACGCGCTCGACCTGGGGCAAGGCAGGCGAAAAGCTGAACCTCGACATCGACTCCAAGTCGCATCCGGCCTGGATCGGCGGTGCCCAGCAGCTGCTCGATCGCGGCGGCCGCGTGTCGCGGTTCCAGAAGAAGTTTTCGGGCTTCCTCAAGAAAGATTGATCGCTTTCGGCCCTTTGACGGTTTTCGGCCCTTCCCTGGGCTGGACAAGAAAAACGCCCCGGTTTGCCGGGGCGTTTTTTCGTGCGGTCATATCCTTGGGAATTACTGCTCGAACGCCGCCTTCAGGCGGTTGAGCTGCGGCACCAGCGGGTTGCCGATCGAGGTGCGCTCGGTCGGCGGCGTGTGGATGGTGGTGTCGAGGCGGCGGACCTTGCCCTGCAGCGCCATCGAGCGCGCGATCAGGTCCTGCAATTGCTGCGGCAGCTTCTCGATCATCTCGTCCGGGCCCGGATCGGCGGCGGAGAGCTTGACCTTGGTCTTTTCGCGGTTGGCCTGGGTCAGCGTCATCTCGCCTTCCTTCACCGCGCGGTGCAGCAGCAGCCACGAGGCGAGTTGCATCAGGCGGGTGGTGAGCCGCATGCTCTCGGTGGCGTAGGTGAGGCTGACGGAACGGTCGAGCGCCTTGGCTTCGGCGCGCCCGTCCCCGTCGAGATAGGCCGCGGTCTCCTCGACCAGATCCATGCCTTCCCGGAACAGGGTACCGAAGGCCGCGGAATTGGTAAGCCGCTCACTGAATTGTACGAGCGCTGTTTCGCCTTGCGAACGGTCCGACATGGTTAACGCCTCACGCCACTGGTTACGCTGGCCGGCTTCAATTCGCGCCGGGCTTTATGATGAACAAATCATTGCGCGCCCGCGCACGAGAGTCCAGCCGCAAGGCTGAATATGGTTTCCAGCGTGGTGAGGAAGACGTCGGAAACAAGACGACAAAAAAAGAGCCGCCGTTTCCGGCGGCTTTGAAGTTGATAACAGGGAGGCGTCAAACAGAGTGACAGGAGCCACTCGGTGTCCAAACGAGGACAACCCCAGTCATAGACGAGAAAGCTTAATCGACCGTAAACGAACGATTTCTTTCAGCTTTCATTTGCCATGTCGGCCATTGGCCGAGCGCGGGAGACGGTCGCGCCGCCGCGCTGCGCCGTTGGCCGAGGGCGCCAATTTCGCGCTGACCCATCGGCCGTCGTCCCTGCGAAAGCAGGGACCCATAACCACCGATGTTTGTGAATGAGGGAAAGCTGACCAGCACCTTTGTCAAAACGACAGTGCACGGCGTATGGG
>JBAUUA010001367.1:0-1542 GCA_049582465.1 Bradyrhizobium sp.
GCGCAACAAAGATGTGTGCATTAGATAGCCGGCGATCGGGCTTTTTTGTCACCGTCACCGGCAGCGTTAGCTGCCGACTTGACGCCAGCGTCGAGGCGTCAGGACCACACGATTTTGCCGTCCGCGCCGGCACTGTTCGTCAAGAGCGCCGCTCGCGTCCACCGCATCCCGCCCCGCGTCCGTGACGATCGCGAGCCGCCCCTCTGAGTGGGACGGGACGGCGGGGGATATAAAAGTGATTTGGGTGCGGCGGCAAGCACAATTTCGGAAAATCAGAAATAAATCCCGCCATGTCCCGGCCCCGATAACGCCGCCATTCAGCCACCTGCGACATCAGGCGAATCACCTATGCTTGAGCCCGGCTCCAGGAGATTCACATGGCGGCAGACAGTAACAGTCAAATCGCGTGGCATCGGGCACAGGTCAGAAAACACCGTGACGCCCTGAAACAATTCGAAACGTCCCGCTTCACCTTTGGCGCGATCGCAACACCGAAGGCGACCGACCAGAGCCAGGAGATCGTGGCCGAGCTGAAGCGGAAGATCAGCGAGTCCCAGCAGATCGTCGCTGCCCATGAGCGACAGGCGCGCCGTCCGCTCTCTACTGACTTTCAGACGCTCGCCAATGCGCCCTGGAGCAAATGGATCGACCGCGGTCCATCAAGCGCGCGGTCGTAAGGCAGCCCGCCCCTACTCCTCGACGCCCGCCTCGTGCGGGGTGAACTGATAGACCGACGAGCAGAACTCGCAGGTCACGACCACCTTGCCGTCCTGCACCATCGCGGCGCGGTCGTCGGGGGCGAAGCTCTTGAGCATCGCGGATACCGCCTCGCGCGAACACGAGCATTGCGCGCGCAAGGGCAGCGGCGCGAACACGCGCACGCCGCGCTCGTGAAACAGGCGATACAACAGCCGCTCGCCCGACAGATCCGGATCGATCAGCTCGATATCCTCCACCGTCGCGATCAGCGACTGGCCTTCGACCCAGGCGTCGTCCTCCGCCACGGTGTGGGTGACGACGCCTTCCGGCGCGTCGCCGGGATGCAGGTCGGCCTGCCGCGCCCGCTCCGGCGCCTTGGGCAGGAACTGCAGCAGCATGCCGCCCGCACGCCAGCGATGCCGCGGACGCTCGCCTTCGCCGCCGCGCCACTCCTCGCCGACGGCGAGCCGCACCCGCGTCGGGATCTGCTCGGAGCGCAGGAAATATTCATGCGCAGCCGCTTCCAGCCCGCCGCCATCGAGCGCGACCAGGCCCTGGTAGCGGCTCATGTCCGCCCCCTGGTCGATGGTCATCGCGAGATGGCCCTTGCCGAGCAGAGAACCGGAATCCGCGCCGGGCCTGAGCCGCCTGGCGTCGTAGCGCGCATAGGCGCGCAGGCGATCGGGAGCCTGGAAGTCGACGATCAGAAACGACACCGGACCGTCGCTCTGGGTCTGAAGGATGAAGCGGCCGTCGAATTTCAGGGAGGAGCCGAGCAGCGTCGTGAGCACGATCGCCTCGCCCAGGAGCTTGCCGACCGGCGCGGGATAATCGTGCTTGGTG
>JBAUUA010001368.1:0-3155 GCA_049582465.1 Bradyrhizobium sp.
AACTGGGTGATGACCTGCTGCGGCGCGCCCTTGTCGCCGAGCCGGACATCGGCGAACGGCCCCAGCGCGCGGGTGAGGTAGAAGGTCGAGGCCAATAGCGGCTGCGCGGTATCGCTCGACGATCCGCTGACGACGCCGATCGCGCGGCGGCGCCAGCGCTTGTCCAGAAGTTGCACCGCGCCGGCGGATCGTTCGCCTGCGACCTCGAGCCGGGCAATGTCGTTGCGCAACTCGACCGGCAGATCGAACGCGGCTTCGGTCTCGCGCTCCTGCGGCGCAAAGCTGTAGCGGGCCTCGCCGATCGGCGAGCCCTTCTGGTCGAGCGCGCGCACCAGGCCCGCCTCGATGCCGCCGCCGGTGCGCAGCACCTTCACGGTCATCTTCGCCGCGGCGTTTTCGGCCGCGGCCAGAGCCAGCGTCGGCGGCGTGCCGCCTTCATAAATCGTCAACGCGCGATCCCCGATGGTTTTGCTCAAGGCCTCGATGAACTCCGGCCCGCGCCCGGTATCTACGCCGTCCGACAGCCAGGCGATTTCGCAATCGCCGGTTGCTTTCAGGAAACGCTCGATGGCGGGGAGGGTTTCAACCCGTTCGATCGAATAAGGCTTGGGCACAAACTGGCGCAGCGCCACCCGCGCGGTGCCGCCGGGCATGATGGTGATGTCGCGCGCGGGCTCGGACAGCGGCACCAGCGCCACGCCGCGGCGGTCGTTGTCGGCGTTGGCAATCAGTTCGTCGGCGGCCTTGATCCTCGCATCCCAGCTCGAGGCGGCGCTCCAGCCGTCGTCGAGCAGGATCAAGAGCGGGGCACGGCTGCCGGCCGCCGCGCCGGTTTGCGGATTCCAGATCGGCCCGGCGGCGGCCAGGATCACCAGCGCGGCGGCCAACAGGCGCAAAGCCGTCAGCCACCACGGCGTTCGCGACGGGGTCTCTTCCTTCGGCGCGATGTCGAACAGCAATCGCGTCGGGGGGAATTCGACGCGCCGCGGCCGCGGCGGCATCACCCGCAACAGCCACCACAGCACCGGCAGGCTCAACAGGCCCAGCAGAAGGACCGGTTCGGCGAAGGAGAGCGGCAGGCCTGCGATCATGCGCGCAACCCCGCTTTGACCGTTGTGGCGCGTGCGCTGCCCTTGTTCACCATCATGCCCGAATGCAGGAACAGCAACAGCTCGGCGGCCGAGCGGCTGGTGGTGTGGGTCGAGAACAGCCAGTCGAGCTTGTTGGTCTCGGCGCGGATTTCATCGCGATGCAGCGCCACGCGCGCCACGTAATCGCCGGCCCATTTCTCCGCGCGGCCCGCGGTGATCACGCCGCCGCCTTCCGGCTCGACGAATTCGATCCGCCCCGAATAGGGAAAGCTTTCCTCGGCGGGGTCGACGATCTGGACCAGCGTGCCGTGCGCGCCGGAGGCCGACAATCCCGCCAGCATGACCCTGATTTCCGGGATCGGCGACCAGAAGTCCGACAGCACCACGATTTCGGCCAGCGCCGACGGCACGAAGGACGGCGGCAGGCTGAGGCGTGCCGCATCGTCGTGCAGCATCGCCTGCGCCATCTTGTCGATCACCGCACCGCTCGAGGTCGGGTTCATCAGGCCGGGAATGCCGACGCGTTCGCCGCCGGCGACCAGGAGCTCGGCGAGCGCAAAGGTGACGATCAGCGCGCGCTCGAGCTTGCTGTCGCGCGCCTGCTTCGAGGCGAACGCCATCGACGGCGAGCGGTCCGGCCACAGCCACACCGTGTGGGCCGCCTCCCATTCCTGCTCGCGGACGTAAAGATGATCGTCGCGCGCCGAGCGGCGCCAGTCGACGTTTTGCGACGGCTCGCCGGAAACGAAGCGGCGGTATTGCCAGAAACTTTCGCCGGCGCCGGCGCGCCGCCGGCCATGCAGCCCGTGGATCACGTTGGCGGCGATGCGGCGGGCCTCGAGCACAAGGCGGGGCAGCGTCGCGGCGAGCGTTCGGCTTTCGCCATCGGCACGTCGGATCGCTACAATCTCCCTCGCTTCGTGCGTGATCTCTGCGGCCATCAACCGATCCGCGTCTTCAATTGTTTGATCACGTCGGGAATGTTGCGGCCTTCGGCGCGCGCGGAGAACGTCAGCGCCATCCGGTGTTTGAGAATGGGCTCGGCGAGATCGAGCACGTCGTCGATCGAGGGCGCCAGGCGGCCGTCGAGCAGTGCGCGGGCGCGGACCGCGAGCATCAGCGACTGGCTGGCGCGCGGACCCGGTCCCCAGGCGATCAGCTTGCCGGCTTCGCCGCCCTCCGGTCCCGGACGCGCGGAGCGCACCAGCGACAGGATTGCTTCCACCACGGAATCGCCGACCGGCAGCCGCCGCACCAGCCGCTGCGCGGCGACCAGGATCTCGGCGTTCATCGAAACCTTGGCGAGCGTCTCTTCGGCGCCGGTGGTTTCGAACAGGATGCGCCGCTCGGCATCGCGATCGGGATAATCGACGTCGATCTCCATCAGGAAGCGGTCGAGCTGTGCTTCCGGCAGCGGATAGGTGCCTTCCTGCTCCAGCGGGTTTTGCGTCGCCAGCACATGGAACGGCTTCGGCAGATCGTGGCGGGCGCCGGCCACCGTGATGTGCTGTTCCTGCATGGCCTGCAGCAGCGCGGACTGGGTGCGCGGGCTGGCGCGGTTGATTTCGTCGGCCATCAAGAGCTGCGCGAACACCGGACCCGCGATGAAGCGGAACGAGCGCTTGCCGGTGCTGCTCTCGTCCAGCACCTCGGCGCCCAGGATATCCGACGGCATCAGGTCGGGCGTGAACTGGATGCGCTTGGCGTCGAGCCCGAGCGTGGTGCCGAGCGTTTCGACCAGCTTGGTCTTGGCGAGGCCGGGCACGCCGATCAAGAGCGCATGGCCGCCGGACAGGATCGTCACCAGCGTGTTTTCGATCACCCGGTCCTGACCGAAGATAACGGTGGAAATCGCCGCCTTCGCTGCGCGAACTTGCTCGGCGACCTGCTCGGCCGAACGCACGATACCGTCTTCGAGTTTCTCGACACTGTCTGCGCCAGCCATCTGCTTCTCCTTCGAACCAAGCCCTTTAGAACAAGCCCTGCGGCAGCGCGGCTTGCATCGTCATCCCATGAACCCCATGCTAAACTTATGCGAAGGCCATGTATTTGTTGAATTAAACT